>JANQFY010000146.1 GCA_028277585.1 Sedimentisphaerales bacterium | reverse complement strand
ATCGGGGTGTCTGGAATGACATCGACGGGGAAGACCGTACTCGTCCAGTTGCTCATAGTGGCGTTCATGCAGAATGCTCCACGTTCCTTAGCAGGCAAGCGGACTTTCCTCATCTGGGACCTTCATAGCGAATACCGCTGCTTGATGTCGTTGTTTCGACCCGGTCACGTTGTCTGGCTCTGCGCTGACGAAATCGGGGTTAATCCACTCCAACTGCCCCTGGGATTGGACGGGAAACCGGTCATGCCACCGGAGCGATGGATCGGCCAACTGCGGGAGTGGCTGAGGTTGTCGTGGCTGAACGAGCCAAGCCTGAACGTCTTCTGCGAGTTGCTTCTGGAGGAATACCGCAAGCGGGGAGTCCTAAGTGGTGAGAGCACTGATTATCCTTCGATCAGTGATTTGATCGATGTGCTGGAACGTCTGGATGCGCCAAGAGGTTCTGACCGGGCCCGAGCAAGGGACAAGGTACTGGATCGACTCAAGTCGGTCAGGCATCAACTGCCGGGGCTGGATGTCGAACAGAGCAGAGACTTGAACAAGCTGTTCCGGGAGCATTCGGTGATTCTGGACGTTTCTACTGTCCGGGACCTAGCATACCAAGCCCTTTTCGCGTTGCTGAGGATTATACGCCGTGAATTGCTATGGTCGGAGGATACTTCCGGCTGCGATCACATGGAGGTGATGGAGGAAGCGCACGAGAACCTGGGAGGCCACGTTGACCGGAGGACGTCAGATCTGAAAGAGGGCACAGCTTCGGCCACGCTTCGCGATTTGAGAAAGACCAGGACGTGCGGTGTCGCAGTCTCACAGCTTGTGCCCGACCTCAACAGAAGTATTCGCGGGAACTTGGGCACGGTGTTCTGCCTTCGACAGGGTGACCGGGCATGCGTTGATGCCGCTGCGGCCGCATTGAACCTTGCTCCCTGGCAGAAGCCTGAACTGGCGAGACTAATGAAGAGGCACGCCGTGGCCAAATTCAGTCGGTATGGTGATCCCGTTCACCTGATCATCAAGGATGCGGCCAAGATGCTAGGCACTACGCATTCTTTGACCAGAGACGAGGCCCGGCAACTCAGTGAGCCGATCTTACGCGGGATTCCCTATGTGAAACGTGCAAAGAGAACTCATGCTCCTGCTACCGAACGACAGGGCAGACAAGTTCCGAAGAAGCGGGGCGGATTGTCTGAGGCTGAGTTCAGGGTATTCGCGCGCAGAGTGAACATCCCCTGGGAACTGACCTGTGACACGTTACAGGCGCTTGCTCTCAACCGAGATGCATATGGACGGATCAAGAAGAACATCGATGCGCGCGGTTTGCTTCAGAATGTAGGTACAGTGGGAGCCAAGTATCGATTGGACGGTCCCACTGAACGGGGCGTGGAGTTGGCCAGGCAGTTGGGGCTGCCCGTGGGCGTGCCGCGCAAGGGTGACTTCGCGCATGAGTGCCTGATCTCCTACTGCGAACGATTGCTTAAGGAGTATTTCGAGCAGAAGCGATCGGGCACGCCGCGCATGCTCAGGGCCGGGGTGTCCGCAACCATGCGAAACCGACAACCTGATCTTACAGTCATTCCGCCAAGCGGAAACAGATTCGCAATGCAGGCGTGCAATCGGAACGAGGTTGCCTATGAGGTGACCGTACTCCTGGAGCTTCACCAACTGGCATTGCTCGATGCCAGTCATGCGGATGCTCTGGATTTCGTATTGGCGGTGTGTGTCAACAAGAGACACAGGGCCTCAATCAAAGAGGCGGTGCGAGATGCCAATGGCGGCCTGATGCCGCCCAGAATGATGCTGCTGGATTTTGACAGCATGCTGAAGGTGAACTGGGATGATTTGTTTGAGTCAGTCCATTGAGGTGGACTTGGGTACGGGTGCACAATGCCAGTGTTCCCGAGCGAACCGGATGCGTGCACCCGGGATGTGTGGAGGGGTCTCCAATGCAATTGCATTGCTACCAGCTGCACAGTTAGTCGCAACGGTTAGTTGGATAACAGTACGGCGGGTCGCGGGTAATTGGGGCGAAATATGTGTTTTGAGAATGAAGATGAAGGAAAAGGCCGCAAACGAGAATGAAATCGGGAGCATGATCGATGAATCCGTTACATGACCCGCTTGGATGTGACCCGCTGGAGCAGGTAGGGCGAGCAGTTGAGTTGCCGCCGTTGGATACGCCAATTCCGTTGGACCCATTGGACGCGATGTTAGACAGACTGGAAGACAGCATGGAGCAACCACCCATGCCGGGACTAGATGTATTTGCCGATCCACTGGCACGGGCATTGGATCAAGTCGAATCATCGCTCGAGTATCAGCGGTTCGATGACCTCGGACTGGATGCGGATCCCCTTCATTCGGTACTGGATCGAATCGAGGCGGAGACAGAACATGCGGCGGGCCGGTCAGGACCTGGATGTTGGGGGCCTGATCCGGATGGCCCAGATCCTGGGAGTGGAGCCTTGGTAGCGATGGAGGGGGATAGCCCGCCTGGTATGGCTTGCAGCGAACTGGGCATGGGCATCGCCGGTGGGAGTGATCCCGATTACGTGTACAGGTCTCACGGAACAAGGGCCGGTGTGCGAAGGCAAAGCAACATAGTGTACTGCACCGTCCGATGCGAGTGTGTGGACACGGAAGCGTGCCGGGAGTGTGCCGACTTCGAGCCGGCAGACGAGTGTGCCGGCGATGATGAGGAATACTGTCTGTACGCTTCCGATTATCAAGATCGGAAAGAGCGACACACTTGAGGGATCGATCAGCGTTCTTCAAAGGGACCCATCTCCTGAGATGGTGGGTCGGAAAGGAGATATGACAATGAGCAAGGCCAGGAAACGATTTGTGTGTGGTGGTGTGAGCGCCTCGGTGTGGCAGCGGGAACGAGAGGCAGATGGTGGTACGTTTGTGGCCGAATCCGTCACTTTCAGCCGGCGCTATCGAAGAAGCAACGGTACATGGAGCACTGCGAGATCCTTCGGCAAGAACGATCTTCCTCGGTTGGCAGTCGTGTGCCAGAAAGCGTATGTGTTCCTTAACGAGAGAGACGAAGAAGGACAACCGTGCAGGGAGGATGAACGAAAGACAAGCCAAGACGGCTAGTCTCTTCAGACTCCAAACGCCAAGTCTAGACGAGGCATGGAGCCGGAAGGAGGTGGGCGATCGTGATTGGTGTAGAGCCTGCACATGCGTCGGTCGAAACCAAGCCAGAGACGCCTTGCTTGGCGATGAGGCCGCGCGAGGCAGCAAAAGCCCTGGGTATCAGCGAGCGTCTTCTGTGGGAATGGACAGACCGGGGCGTAGTGCCGCATATGCGTCTCGGCAAGGCCATCCTTTATCCCGTGGATACGCTACGCGAATGGCTCGGGAAGCAGGCAGGAACAAAGCGTAGGGAAGTTGGTGACCCCGACTGATCTACTCGGAACTGGACCGGCGCCGGTTGAGCGTAACAGCACTGGCCGGATGCCGTGTTGTGCAGTATACGAGGGTTGGCCCTGAGACTCTGAAATCATCAAACCTGACGCCACCTGCCGCGATTACTGAGGAAGGCATTTGACATGGCGTCATATATGTGTACGATGATGGCATGATAATGGATCAAATAGCCAAGGCGATCCAGCGATCCGAGAAGACGCGGTACAGGATTGCCGTGGACTGCGGGATTGACCATGCGGTTCTCCACAGGATAGTGAACGGTGGCAGCTGCAGCATGAAGACCGCCGAGAAGTTGTGCGAGTACCTCGGGCTTGAACTAAGACTCAAGGCTCGCCGGAACGGGAGGTGACGAATGGCATCGGTTATTTCAGATCCGAATGGGCGCAAGAGAATCCAGTTTGTGGCCGATGACGGGACCCGTAAGACGATTCGGCTAGGAAAGGCTACGCGGCGGCAGGCAGAAGGCGTCAAGGTGAGGATCGAGCAACTGGCCCTTGCCGCCACGGGCATCACCGGCGTCGTGGATGACGAAACAGCCAAATGGTTGACCGGTCTTGGTGAGTTCATGTACGATAGACTCGTGGCCGTGGGGTTGGTTGCCGATCGGACGGCAGTGCGGCTGGGGGCGTTTGTGGACAACTACATCAAGGAACGCCATGACGTCAAGTCAGGCACAGCGACATTCTACGGGCACACCCGTCGCAACCTGCTGGAGTACTTCGGGCCGGAGAAGGCGCTGCGCGAGATAACTCCGGGTGACGCGGACCGCTGGCGATTGCACTTACTCGGGCAAGGTTTGGCAGAGAACACCGTTCGAAGGCGGTGTGGCATGGCCAAGCAGTTCTTCCGGGTCGCGGTCAGGCGGAAATTGATTTCCTCGAATCCGTTCGAGGACCTCAAGGCTACAGTCCAGGGCAACCCGAAGCGATTCTACTTCATTACTCGGGAGGAAGCCAGGAAGGTGCTGGATGCATGTCCCGATACCCAGTGGAGATTGATCTTTGCCCTGAGTCGGTACGGGGGCCTCCGATGTCCCTCCGAGCACCTCGCGTTGAGATGGACTGACGTGGATTGGGGGAAAGGGCGAATGCGGGTCCGAAGCCGCAAGACTGAACATCGCGTTGGCTGCGAATCCCGCTTGGTTCCGCTGTTCCCTGAACTGCTACCCTTTCTTCGGGAGGTCTTCGAGGAAGCGGAGCCAGGAACCGAATACGTCATCACCCGCTACCGACAGAGCAACTGCAACCTACGGACTCAGCTTCAGCGGATCATCAGCCGGGCTGGGCTGAAGCCATGGCCGAAACTGTTCCAGAACCTGCGCAGTACGCGGGAGACAGAATTGGCAGAGCGATGGCCGGAGCATGTTGTCTGTGCTTGGATCGGCAACACGAAGGCAGTGGCGCGGAAGCACTATCTCCAGGTCACTGAGGAGCACTTCGAGCGTGCCGTCCTTGTCCCGGCTGCCAAGAATGAGGCGACGCAGAATGCGGCGCAGCAGACTGCGGCAGGGCCCTGCATGGAGTCGCAGCCTGTTGGAGAACCGGGGAAATTCGACGCAAAACGAGGTACTGCAATGTGCTGCAAGACATCAATGGGCCCGGCTGGATTCGAACCAGCGACCAACGCATTATGAGTGCGCGGCTCTAACCGCTGAGCTACGGGCCCCTGACCGAGCACGCCAAGCGGTTCGGTCATTTCACGTCGAGAGTCTAGCGGCCTGGCAGGCGCGTTGCAAGCATTTTCACATCTCTGCGCAGGCCGCGTGGGCCGGAGCGGCTGCCCGGATCGCGTCCATTTCCTGGGAGATGTCAAATCGAGCCTTCGCGGGGAGATTTCACGCAATTGGCCCGCAAGGCCCTTGACGCACCGGGGCATCGTGCTATGATAGTTAGCAGCATTGGTTGCTGTGTCCCCGTAGCTCAATTGGATAGAGCGTTGGCCTCCGGAGCCAAAGGTTAGAGGTTCGAATCCTCTCGGGGATATTAACCCCTAGAGATAACCACGCCTGCCTATTGCCAGATCCTACACGCCGCCTCTCCTCCATCTGAGACAATCACCGGCTCGGAACCGTTCGGTGTACGAGGGCGTGAGATTCTTCCGAATAGGGGTCAGATCAGAGCAGGTACGCGCCAAGCGGATAACCATTTCTGGGGGCAGGGGCCGTGGCTCTGGTCGTCCTCTGCCTCTCTTGCGGCGGGAAGGCAGAGGAGCACATGCCACGCGCTGTGTTTTCGGCCTCGGCTACGCCTCGACCTCCGGAATACCACGAGGCCATATGACCCGACAAAGTCTCATTCAGACTGGACCAGAAACGGGGAGCAGGTCATGACCCGGCAAAGTCTCATTAGGACTGGACCAGAAATGGGGAGCAGGTCACTTACGGAAGCTCTGCCTTGGTGATATACTGTGACGGGTACTCGAAATATGTTGTGACTGGAGTCTGAGAATGACTGTATCTGGCCTCGTTAGAACTGCAAGTGTGCTTGGTGTCTTGGCGATCGTTGGCGTGTGTGGCCCTAGGAGGGCGGCTGCTGTCGCTGGGGGGGAATCTCCGGCCGGAATGGACAAGTCAGAGCCGTGGTACCAGCGTTTTCTTGTGGGCCTGGAGGTCGGGCCAACCGGAGCGCAGTTTGGTCATAGCGACCGCAAGGACACGCGCTAC
>JANQFY010000522.1 GCA_028277585.1 Sedimentisphaerales bacterium | reverse complement strand
ACATCCCGGCCCACGCCCGCGAGCCGCAGCCGGCCGACGGCGCAGTCGACGTGAGCGTGGCGACCGACCTGGCCTGGAGAGCGGGACGTGATTCGGGATGTACATGAAGCGGACTTCGCTGAGCCCGAACTGGCCCATTACGCCATGACCGCTGTTGACTGTCAGTCGGACGAACTTGGCGGCTACGCCGTCGAACGCCACCGTCGTGTTGGCGGTGTAGCTTGCCTGGGCGGTTGCCTTGGCGAATTCGACGTCACCCAGGACCGTCCACTCGACGCCGTCGACCGAGTACTCCACGGTTACGTCTTTGAGTCCAAACCCGAGAATCAACTCGAACTGGACGTTGTAGTTCCAAACCAGCATTTCGTGCATCTTGTAGACGCGATCGAATTCGTACTGGAGTTGAACGATGTCGCCCGGTACGGGCATGGCCAGCCACATGTCGGTTGCCTCGGTCGAGTGCTGATCGCTTTCGTCGAGACCGGAGCCGTCGACGGTCTTCTCCAGCCCCGGCGCGCCTTCGGAACCGGCGATGATATCCGTGATCGGATAGGCGACCGGTTCGGCCGAGAAGGTCCAGACTTCGCCCTTGTAGATGGTGTTGTCCGGTGCGGCGTTGACTTCGTCGACGCGCCAGTAGTAGGTCTGACCCAATTCGAGAAGGCCCGCCGCGTCGAAACTGGCGTCGGCCTGCCCCTGGCTGATGAGCACGCCCCGGTCATCGGCGCGGCTGGCGTCGTTGACGTCATCCATTACCGTTCCGAGGTACACATCGTGGGTTGCAGCATATTCGCCAGGTGTCCAACTCAGCACGGTGTCGAGGGGGATGTCGATCGCTTCGTTCTCGGGCGTAGGTTGGCTGGCCAGTTCGGCGTTTGGACCCTTGCCCGCCATGACGTCCAGGACTTCGCCTTCGGTCAGCCCGCGCGTGTAGAGGCGCACGTCGCTCAGATAGCCCTGCCAAGCCTCGGCGGCGGCGCCGAAGGCGTCGGCGCCCATATAGAAGGGGTTCTCGTCGACAGTCTTGATCATCGTGTTGGTGTGAGTGACATCACCGTTTCGATAGTACGTCAGTTCCGCGCCGTCCTTGGTGACGGCGTGATGGACCCAGGCGTCGCCCGGGACCGGGTCGTAGTTGATGCCGTTGGCGTAGGCGCCGTCGTCGTTGTACATTTCGAATCGCGTGGGGGTGAACTTGATGAATTGCAGGGGCGATCCGGTCCCGCCGTAGCGATTGCCCAGAATCGTGTCGTTGTTGATCCCCTGAGCGCCATCCTGCCAGGTCCAGAAGATCCAGGTGAAGCCGTTCTCCATAGTCATGGGCGGGATGATGAGATCGGTGCTGATGTAGCTGGTTGACCCATCGAAGCCGACGACTATGCCGCGTTCGGCATCTTCGATCCACTCCGTGTTTGAGAGTTGGCCGTGTTGCTCATTGCCGGAGGAGTCCAGGGCGGTGTTGCCTTGCCCGTCGTCCAGTTTCCACCAGCCGATCAGCGTCGGGTCTCCGGCCCGCGCCGAGTCGGTAACCACCATACCCAGTGCCAGGGCACAGAGCGTCAACACAGTGAGCTTTTTGTACATGGTAGTCCTCCTTCAGAAGAGAGATGGGGATGTGAGATGAGAAGCGTTCGACCACACACAGACTCTTGTCTCCCGATTACAACGTTCCTGCTGCATTCCAGAGTGTCGCGTGCCTTCATGGCAAGATGTGGGGTCGTGTCGCGATCAGTAGCGCAACTGGCACGGGCGACCCGAGACAGTTGCGTTGCGACTGAGTTTGTCTGTTCCGCGGCGACCGAGTTCGTAGAAAAGGGGCCTCACTCCTGGGGCGTGTTCAGAACTGAGTGACGATACCGCTTCATGCTCCCTGGCTCCGGATTCCTGCACTCTGGCGAGCCACCGCAGACTCGCGAAGATACCGACCGCACATCCAACCACACCCACTATACACTCTTTTCGAGGTTGTGGTCAAGATGCAATTCCCCCAGGCTGTTCGGCCTATTGGGGGCAATCGCTCGTTCTCAGAAGATTTTTCTACCTCTTGTGATGGCTCGGCCTGACCAGATGTGAACTGTTCCTAATTGGGTCGTTTCCTCTCCGGAGGGGGAATAGCAGGATTCTGAGACGGCAGCGGTGCGCCGATCGGGAGACACCCAGGATGCGAAGGCATATCCTAAATGCCTTCCAGTAAAAGCTTTAGAGATCTTAGGTCGGTGGAGGCGTTCCTGAGTAGGGATCTGTCGTAACCCCTTTGAAGTAAGGTGTTTGGGTCCTGGGGAACTACGCCTTTGCCAGTTGAGGCGTGCTGCAGCCTCTATAGATGGGCACAATTGTGTTATGAGAAAGCTAAAAAGAGGCAATTAAGGAGAACTGTATTGACAATCGATGGTAAATACGGTAAGATACACAAACTGTGCCGGGCAAGGTAGCAGTGTCTACCTTTCTCCGGAAGGTTTGGGGTGAGAAATAGAGCGAATAGGCAAGGTTGAAATAGGAGGACTGCGTGATGAAGAAAGTCGTGACAGCTTTGGTTGTTGTATCACTGCTCGGCGCCGTGGGCACGGCTAGTGCCGCCGTTACGCTGGGCAGCGCCAGTGGAGCCTGGAGCAATCCGGTGGGCGGCACCGATGTCGGGTATTCTGTAGCGGCGGTTCCGTATGGCAACGGAAGCGAAGCGCAGGTGCGATGGGGTGAGCCGTATCCGGACGCGGAGCTTGATCCGCAGAGTGGTCTGGGGTTTGTCGGCAGCGCACCGCCCGCACAGTCGTTTGATCTGGGCGACGTCTTTGAGATCGGTATGCTGACGCACTTCAACAATGCTGTGCATCTGGGTACTGCGGTTTCGGCTGTTGACCTGACGATTGCCACTTCGTTTGATGATCCGGCGGGTGTGAGCGGTTCGTTCACCTTCACGCTGGCCGTCGACGAAACGGAAAATGAGCCGGGTCCTGTTGATGACGTCATTACCTTCCCGGTTTCGGTCGCTCCGGAACTCGCCTATGTCGGCGAAGAGCGCTATCAGCTGGAGATCATCGGTTTCGGTGACGATCCTGGCAATCTGCAGAGCGAGTTCGTCTCGGTCGAAGGCCAGATCAACAGCACGAAGGTCTGGGGTCGGATCACGGCTGTGCCGATTCCCGCTCCGGGTGCGGTCCTGCTGGTCGGCTTGGGGACGAGCTTTGTTGGGTTCCTGCGTCGCCGCGGCACCATCTAAGACAAGAGCAGCATCAGTTCGATAACAGAGGACTGCAAGCTCCGCGCTTGCAGTCCTTTCCTTTTGCGCGGGCGCGGCTTGTGTCGGCAGGGCTTGGCCAGAACTGGATGGTGCGGCGCGCAACAGACGCGAGGCCGTTCGTGCCTCGATGAGGTGGTGTGAAAACGGGCAGGGGCACCTCGGCTTGCCCGCAAGCCTCGGCATCGGGCCGCCGGAAGCGCCCCCCCAAGAAAGCATACGAAACCAAGGTGCACAAGCCAAGAGGCGCGAGTGACAACGCGTTGTCAGGCAACTGCTGCGAGCGCTCGGGAAAGGCCCGGTTGCGGCCCGTCAGCCGGCGCGGGCGATCTAGAACTTGAAGCGGACGTAGGAGGCGATCAGATTCGTGTCGTGCCAGGAGTCGGGCTCCTCGTCGATATGCCAGGCGTAGAACAATTCCAGCCTGATTCGCTCAGCCAGCGGCACGTAGAGCCCGGCCGAGATGCGGTTGGCGTTGACGTCCTCGTCGTCCAGTTGGATGAATACCTCCTCCGCCACGTAAGGTTGAATCTTCCAGGGTGTGAACGTATCAGGTGACTTCAGGGCGGTCTTGTGACGGAATCGCCAGACGATCTGATCGTCCTCGGCGTCGCGATATTCCAGGCGGGAACGGTTGGTCCAAGGACACCCGAACAGACTGGATTTCAGTTTGACGTTGAAGTGGGGGCGGTTCTCTCGCTCCCAATCGTCGCCGTCTTTGGCGAATTTCTGTTTGAGGCAAACGCTTAAATCGATCCAGTCAGCCAGGCCGGAGTAGACCACGCCGAAATCCTGCTGATGGCTATCGAGTCGGCGGGCCTCGTCAAGGAAGTTGAACTTCTGGTCGAACTTGAACGTCCATGATTCCGTGACGGGGATCAGAAACGAGGCTTTGGCCCAGTATTCGAAATCAGCGTCATCTGACGCCAGGGCCCGCGAGCCCGTGCACGCGGCGATGACTCCCAGCAAAGCAAGGCTGACTGAGGGGATCCATTCAACGCGCGTGCGACGTTCTTTCATAGCGATCTTTCCTTCGGGTGAGTCTGGGGCGACGGCAAACAACGAGACGTGCGCTCTGGCCGGTAGGCGCGTAGCACTCACATCGGATTATATCGGCGTGGCATGCAGACGCAAGTGGCCCGGCGCCATCGGTCGCCACGGGCCTCTATTCATGGCTGTTGATCTGCGTCCACGAGTGTGAAGATGCCGCTAACCTCTTCCGGTATGACGCGGGGGCGTCCTCTTCGTGCATCCATGAACACCCAGTCGGTCTCGCCCTGGGCCAGCACCGCTTGATCGGATGTTCGGACGAACTTGTATCGGCGCAGCGAGCGCACCTTGCGGAAGTTCACCACCCAGGTGAGCGCCTCGATTCGATCGCCGGCGAAAGCCGGATTGAGGTACTCGATCTTGTGCGATCGAGCGACCCACATCGCGCCAATCTCACGCGTGGCGTCGGTGCACCCGGTGGCGTTGGAGTGGAGCACGGCGACATCCTGCATCCACTGGACGTAGACGACGTTGTTGACATGCCCGTTCTCGTCGATGGCGTCTTGGCCTACAGTGAACTCATGTCGATACAACGGTTGCATTGCGAGCCCCATCCTTCGTTCGGCAAAATCTGGCTGGTCACTTGCCCTGTTAGGAGAGCCTACCATATGGTCCGAGAAATGCAATCTTGGCTAAGTGCTCATCCAATCGATCTCAAGCGCGTCCTGTGTCTCTCCGACGAAGAGAGATGGTTCCCGTCGCGTGGAAGATACAGGATTGATTTGTACGTTTTACAAGGGTGCACCCCGGGGCAGACCGGTTACAGCCAGCATTGGAGAAGGGCACGCTATGAATCTTCGTCGGATCGTCAGTAAGTCGGGCCAGGCATTCAGGTATATCCTGGACCCTGATGCGGACCTTGTCTCGCGAACTCGGATCGATGAACTCGAAGCGGCCCAGGGGCAACTGGTCGAGCTTCAACGCAGGCTGGAGGAGAGCGAGAAATCTGTGCAGGAAAAAGACGCGCAGATCGCCCAACTCCAGGAGCAATTGGACGCTCAGGCTCAAGCCCGGGAGAAGAAGACGCCTCGACCGCGAAAGCCCAGAAAGGCGGCCGCGCCTCGCAAGCAGGCGGCTTCCAAGAGTGCTGCTTCCACACGCAAAGCGGCTCCCAAGACGAAGAAAGCGGCCCAGCCCGTCAAACGCGCTAAGACTTCAGGCAGCAAATCGGCTGGGGCTCGGAAGACCGCGAAGAAGGCGACGTCGAAAACCAAGACCGGTGTCAAAGCCAAACGGTCGCCTCGCAAACAACAGGGCTGATCGCATTGGCATCGCGTCCCAGCGGGCGTCCGATAAGTGTTTCAGGTGAGCAGACTTCCTGTTCTGTTCCATAGGCTCTGACGCGATCACTTCTTAGACTTTGGATGAGGAGGGACGGATGGGCGCTGGAACGCAAGGAGCAAGTCCGAGGTTGAAAGGTGGACCATGGATCTCTTCAGTCTTATCAGCAAGCCGATTCAGAACTTCAAGGATGTCTTCGATCTGAACAGGGAGCTTGGCTCGCCCTCGCTGGTCAGCCAGTTCGCCGCGGTCAAGTGCCAATTGGCAGAGGTCAGAAGGGAATTGGACGAGTGTCGCCGGATCGCCCGGGAGAAAGATGAAGTGATCGCCAAGCTCCAGGAGCAGGCGACGGTCGAGAAGCAGGTGCCGGAGTCTCTGCCGGCGCCGACGTGCCCGGACGCGGCCTATTCTCCCGACAGACCCGTGCTCGAATCCACCTGAGGGCGTCGGATGCCGGCGTCTCGGAATCAGTCGGCGAATCTGCAGTAGACGCCGTCGGCCCAGCGAAACCACGGGCTGGCCGGCGCATCGTTCAGTCGCTCGGGATCGGGGTTCGAGCCCGGCGGGCCGATGACGACAAACCAGTGCAAGAAGCCCCCACCGTACATCAGGCTGACACCTTCGGCCTCGTTCTCGAACAATCGGTCGATCCAGACACGTTTGGGCCGCAGCTTTCGCACCTGAGGCGACCATTTCTCCTCCGGGATGAGCCGGCGTTCTCCATCCTCGATCATCAGTTCACGCGGTTCTTCGAGCATCTCTACGCCCCATGCCTGCAACGTCTCGCGTCCTCCCGCTAGCGCCACCCGGCCGCGCATGTGAAGATCCAGCAGACGGAGCGTGCCCAGGCCCGGGATGAGGAAGAGGATCATCCCCAGGAGGGCAATCAGAACGGCGACATATGGCCGTCGATGCACGCCCGTGCGCTTCTGCTCCTTCGCCAGACCGATGCCGGCCGCGATGAGTCCCAACAGAAGTAAGCCGAACGTCGGGACCACCAGCATGAGACCGAGAATCCCGCCCAGAAGCAGAGCCGCCATGTATCCTAGACCAAATGCCACCGCGATCGCGGCCAAGGTCAGCGAACTTGGTGCGGGACGTCGTACTTGAACGCGTTCATTGGCTTTCGGCTGTTCCGTCATGGCTCGTCCAAACGCTGAGGTCTCGACAGAGGCGCACAGCCACGGGAGGTGCGCCATTCTTGCCTCTTCCGGCGCCATTGTAGTGACAAGGGTCCAGCAAGACAAGGGCATCGCCCTGGACCATCCTTGCCAAGTGCAAGACGCTCCCATAACATCACGTATGAGTGACGGAGTCATGAGTGTCTTGAACGGAGGTGAACTATGAAGTGTAGCAAGATGGTTCTGCTGGTGGTCGTTTCAGTGACGTTGCTCGCCGGTGTCAGTGTTGGTGTTGTTGAGGGGCGTGACTATCGGTTCGACGGGACGATCTCCCAGCCGGCATTGGAGAACTACCTTTCACGGGCCAACACGATGGCGGCGGTTTTGCATGGCAAGGGCGACGTCGACGACAACGTGCGGATGCTCAAGCAGACCGGCGTCAAGTTCGCCGGGCGGGTGATCTACCGCTGGGGCGGGGAGGCGGCTTTGGACGATCTGCTCGCTAATGCGAAGCCGATCGTGCAAAAGATTCACGCCGCCGATCCCGAGATCGTTCTGCAGGCCGCGGCGTTCGAGATTGTGACCGAGCAGGTCAGTCGCATTCCCGTCCCGGTTCGACTGCTCGAGGAGTTCGGTTTCCCGGCTGAGCCGCGCCGCTTTCGTTACGAAGCAATGCTCTATCCTGACGGTCACCGGGTGGACCACTGGTATCGCGGCGCATCGGTGCCCGACATGAGCCAGGCCGAGACGCGGATGTGGTTCGTCTACCTGTGTGAGCGCTACATCGACATCGGGATTGAGGGCATTCACTTCGGGCAGGTCGAAATCATGGACGATCGCGATCGGGACCACGTTCACTGGCGCGACATGATGGGCCGAGTGCGCGCATACGCGCGCAAGCACGCGCGACGTCACATGGTCCTCTGCGACGCTCATGTCCCCAGCGGTGGGATTGTGCACGAGGGAGAACTCATGTTCGACTTCCACTCCTTTCCTCTGCGGATCGACGAGGTCGTGGACAAACCCGGGCAGGGCGTTTTGAAGATGGGCTATCTCGACAGCCTGTTCGGGCGCAGCAAAGGGGGACGCACACCCAGCGGTTGGACGTGTGAGAGCCTTCCGTACCTGGTCGAACTGGACAACTTCGGGCGCAGTGGACGCGGGGGCCAGAACATCGGCGCCCACTGGATTTGGGGCTATGACGAGATCTGCTGGTTCGCCCATCAGAGCGAGGCCTATCGCAACGAATGGCTGCGCTACGCCTGGGATTGGATCCGTGAACACGACCCGAACGGCTATCTACAAATGCCGGGCAGCCGGACCCTGGCCGACCCGGTTGGAGACATCCACTGGTACTTCGCCAACAACGCCAGTAAAGCCGTCCCCCATGGATTCAATCAAGAGGACACCATCAGAGCCATCTGGGACGCCGACCGCTGATCTTGCGACTACGTTGGCTCACCAGAGCTTGGCGGCGATGGGGACGGTCGCGCGGGGCTGGAGGCTGATGGCGTTCTTAGAGCAAACAGCGCGGCAGATGCCGCAGCCGTAGCAGCGGCGCGGATCAATGCCGGCCTTCTGATTGGCTGCGCTGTAGGTCATCGCCCCAAACTGGCAGAGCCGCATACACTGGCGACAACCTGTGCAGGCATCGGGATCCACGGCGCCAACGTACTCGGCTCGGAACATCACCGGGACAGCGTGTGTCACGGTGCATCGCATGGCCAGGCAGTCGGAGCGATCGCAGTTACAAATGCCCGCAATGAACGGTGTGCCAAAGGTCCAAACGGTGTGGCACAAACCCTCCTTCTCGTGGTCGCGCAGCGAGGCGATCGCTTCATCTTTGCTGAGCCGTTCAGCTTCGGGCGTGTCGGGGCCAGTCAGGAAATTCTGATCGAGGCCTCGGATGATCTCATGGAAACGTCCTCCGTCCGGTTTCAGCGTCACGCCGTAGCAGTAGCGTTTCTCCTGGCCCAGCGTCACGTGCCGGCAGAGGCAGGCTATACGGACGATAGAGCCGACCATCTTGAACACACGCTCGACGTCCTCGATGGGCAGCACCTGACCGAAGTGGAGTCGTTTCATCCGCGCCGAGACGAGTTTGCCAATGAGACGTCGCAAGAATCTCGGGGCGTCGTCCAACTTGTCGAGCCGACCGGCTTTCTCCTTGAGTCCCTCAGTGTTGGAGAGGAACCGTTCGATGAACCTGCGGCGCCGGATGTCGCTGAGCAGATCGTCGGAGTAGTTCTTGGCCTGCAGGTACCACTTTTCCCCCTCGCCGTGCTTGAGACAGAATTCGCACATGATCGTGGCCTCCAATTCGGATACTCCATCATCGCAGAGCAGAGCCAGGCGTGCAAGCATTCCGTGATCCGACGAGAGAGTTCGGGGGCGGCGTGTTCTGAGGTGGTCCTACGGTTTGACGAAGATCGCGGCCTCGGACAGGCCGTTGGTGGTCCAGATCCGGCGCCAGCGAGCCAGATGCCAGGCAACGTCCTCCCAGTTCGGTTTCGTGCTGGCTAGCTCGCCATTGTCCGAGAGGTGACGCTCGGCGTGCTCCACGATCAGTAAGCCGCCGGGCTTGAGTTTCAGAATGGAAGCCAGACAGCAGGCGGAGGGCAGGGGGCCGCCTATTACCGAGAAACTGAGGGAGTGATCGCTCGCCATGTCAATCATGCGCACGTACGCAGCGTCGATGTGCTGCTTCGCGTTGCCATGGCTCTCGAGGTGGTAAGACACGCGCTCGTTGAGTCCCTCGACCCGCAACTGGACGCGCACCTGGCGGGCCTGTGCCGGGTTGTGCTCGATGCTGGTAAGGTGTTGCACGCGTTTCGCCAGCCAGAGGGTGCTGTCACCGGTGCCCCACTGGAAGCCAATATCCGTGGGGCCCAGCCAGGCATCGAGAAACCGCAGTGCGTCGGGACACAGCCAGTGACCGTGGTGGTGACACAACTCGTAGAGCGCTTGCCGCGTTCGGCTCTTTAGATAGGCTGGTGTCCAGTGTTGTATGCTGCTCATGATTGGCGCCCGGTCGACTCCTGAGAACCACTGGGCCGGAGCCAAACCTCCGGCCATAGTCACCCGTCAGAATGCTGGCTCTACGTAAAGTATAGAGACAGATTTACCGGACGCCAAAACCTACGCGGCGTTCTTGTGTCGATTTCAGTCCCTCTACGTCACCCTTGCGCCGTGCGATCAGATCGTGCGGAGCAGATGAGTGGAGGCCTTTGTCCCTCGGATGAAGCTGTCGAGGCTGAAGTGCTCGTTCGGGCTGTGCGGCCCATCGCTGTCGAGGCCGAACCCCATCAGCACGACGGGGCAGCCCAACTGCTCGACGAAGGTGCTGACCACGGGGATCGAGCCGCCGCAGCGGATGAACGTGCACTCACTGCCGAAGCCCTGTCGCAGCGCCTCCTGAGCGGCGCGGAAGGCTTGGTTGTTCACGTCGAACAGCACCGGCGGGCTGGTTGCGAAGTCGGACATCTCCAGTGTGACCGTATCGGGACAGACCGAACGGATATGCTCGGCCAGTAGATCGCGGATGCGAGTCGGGTCCTGGTGCGGCACGAGCCGGCAACTGATCTTGGCGGTCGCCGAGGCCGGGATGATGGTCTTGGAGCCGTCCCCGGTGTAGCCGCCGAACATGCCGTTGATCTCAAAGGTCGGCCGCATCCAGATTCGTTCCAGCGTGCTATGGCCCGGTTCGCCGTGCGGATGCGAGACACTCAACTCGCCCACGAAGGCCTGGTCGTCGAAGCCGAGCTTGGCCATGCTGTCGGATTCCCACTGCTCCAGCGGCGCGACGTTGTCATAGAAGCCGGGGACCAGGACCTTGCCGTCCGGCGCGACGCAGGCCGAGAGGATCTGCGCCAGGACCATCGCCGGGTTGGCGATGCCGCCGCCGTAGGCGCCGGAGTGCACGTCGCGGTCGGGCCCTTTGATGGTGAACTCAAACATCGCCATGCCGCGCAAGCCGTAGGTAATCGCGGGCGTGTTCTCATCGTACATCGTGCTGTCGGAGACGATTACGACGTCGGGTTTCAGTTCGTCCTTGGTGTCGCGGATGTATCGCCCCAGCGCGTCGCCGCCGCATTCCTCTTCGCCTTCGAGCAGGAACAGCACCTCGCAGGGCAGTTCGCCTTCGGTCTTGAGCAGGGCCTCGACCGCCTTGATATGGGTGAAGACCTGTCCCTTGTCGTCGGTCGAGCCGCGACCAAAGAGGATGCCATCGCGAATCGTCGGCTCGAACGGTGGGGTCTTCCACTCGTCCAGCGGGTCCTCGGGTTGGACGTCGTAGTGGCCATAGACGAGCACGCGCTTATCGCTCTTGCCCTTGCCCAAGGCGCGGACGATGGGCTGCCCTCCTTTGTCCACCAGTTCGGCCTCCAAACCGAGGGCTTTGAAGTGGGCGACCAGCCAGTCGGCGCAGGCCCGCGTGTCGGCGTCGTGAGCTCGCTGGGCGCTGACTGAAGGAATCCGCATCAATTCCTTGAGTTCTTCGATGAAACGCTCCTGGTTGGCGTCGATATAGGCTTCGATCTTATCTGCCATCTTGTTGCTTTCTCCTGTTTCAACGGATCCGGTCGACCCATATGGTCTAATTCCGATTGTATCGCTTATCAGCTTGCCACCCGTTTGACCGTGACTCGGTAGAGCCAGAAGGTTACGACCAGCAGCAGGGCGACGCCTACGTAGTCGCCGAACGGCATGATGTCGCCGGTGAAGTGCTCGATGATGGGCAACTCGATCTCGAATTGCTTGAGTGCGACGATGGGAATCGCCACGAGGATGCCCATCAACGCCTCGCCCGTGATCAGGCCGGAAGCCATGAGCAAGCCACGACGGTCGGAGTCCTCCACCTCCTGCGTATTGCTCTGCTTGGCCTTGTGGTAGCGCTTGACCGCCAGGCTCACGAGACCGCCAATGAAGATCGGCACCGACAACTGGAAGGGCAGATAGAACCCGATTGCCACGGCCAACACGGGTGTCCGGAAGGGGTAATTATTGACCTTAAGAAACCAGTCCAGGATGATGATGAATATGGCCAGCACCATCCCGAGGACGAGATAGTTCCAGGGCAACCCACCCTGAAAGACGCCTTCCGCCACCGAGGCCATCAGGCTGGCTTGCGGCGCCGAGAGTGCCTTTTCACCGGCGCCCTCCATGCCTCTGAACCCGTAAGCAGTGTGCAGAAGCATCAGGACCGGTCCGATGATCAGCGCTGCTGACGCGGTTCCAAGCATCTCCATCACCTGCTGTTTCCAGGGCGTTGTCCCCACCAGCCGACCGCACTTGAGGTCCTGCATGACGTCACCGGCAATGGCCGCGGCGCAACAGACCACGGCGCCGATGACCACGGCGGCCACCGGGCCGCCCTCGGCCGCTCTGCCCATCATGAGCAGCAGCATCAGGGACGAGACCAGCACGGTGGAGATGGTGACGCCGGAGATGGGGTTGTTGGACGAACCGACCAGCCCGGCCATGTAACCGGCGACTGCCGCGAACAGGAAGCCCGTGACCAGCATGACGCACGCCATGACCAGCGAGATATGGATCTGCTGGACGAAGTGTTGGTAGACGATACACAGCGGAACGACCGAGCCGATGATCATGAAGATGATCCACTGCATCGGCATGTCCTTCTCCGTCCGATCGACATCGCCTGTGCCTTCTTTGATCTGCTTGTAGGCCTTCATACCGCTGGTGACGCCGCTGACGAGGTTCTTACGCATCTGGAAGATGGTCCACAGGCCGCCGACGAGCATGCCGCCGACACCGATGAAGCGGGTCTTGTCCGACCAGAGTTGGGAGGCGTAGTCCAGCGCGGACATCGCCTCGCCCGCCAGTTCATGGTCGGCCGCGTAGACGGGCCACTCGCTCAGGCCGGCGACGATCGGGATGGTCACCAGCCAGTTGGCGGCGCCGCCGATGAAGATCAAGACCGCAATATTCAGGCCGACGATGTAGCCGACGGACAGCAGAGCCGGGCTCAGATTCGATCCGAAATAGGCGATCGAGCCGCCCAGACGCGTCGCGCCCTGCATCACTTCGGGCCATAGACCGACCGCGTTGGCGCCGATCTTGAACAGCCCACCTGCGACGGCGGCCTTGACGATGTACCAGATCCCCGAGACATCCGTGCGTCCGGCTTCGAGCACCTTGGCGGTAGCGACGCCCTCCGGAAACTTGAGGTCGCCTTCCACGATCAAGGAACGACGCAGCGGAATGGTGAACAACACCCCGAGAAGACCGCCGAAACCTGCGATGATGGCAACCCAGATGTACTCGAACTCGTCCCAGGCTCCCATGAACAGCAACGCGGGCAGGGTGAAGATCACACCGGCAGCGAGCGATTCGCCGGCCGAAGCGCAGGTGCCGACGAGGTTGCATTCCTGGATCGAGCTGTTTCGGAAGAACCGCATGATGCCCAGCGCGATCACGGCGGCCGGGATGGCGGCCGAGACGGTCATGCCGGCAAAGAGGCCCAGATAGGCGTTGGCCGCTGACAGGACGATCGCCAGCAGGATGCCGAAGAAGAGGACCCTGATCGTCAGTTCCTTGGGTGTGTTGCTGCCATTACTCATAGGACAAGTGTCTCCTGAAAGCGTCTGTCTATTCGGTTGTCATCTCGATACTGTTGGTGACATTATTTGACGAACTGAGCGGCGAAGTACTTGGCGGTAAGCGGTTCGCCCGTCGCGCGCTCGATCATTTCGTTCCAGTGGTACAGGTTGCCCGCCCGCAAGACCTTGGCTTCGATGAATCGGCCCGCTTTCTTCTGTCCGACGTAGCCGACGTCTTCGTCCGAGTCGAGCTTCAGCACGTCCTGGACGAGCGTGTTGTGCAGTTGTGAGGCGAACAGTTCGCCCAGCATGTAGTTGTGATAGTAGCACGGGGCGACGCTGAAATGGATCTTGGCCGCCCAGTCGGGCTCATCGCGGCGGGGTGGACGATTCACGAGTTGGTACTTCTCGACGATGTCCCACCAGAGCGTATTGAGGTCCTGGTCGGGATCGGCGTAGAGCTGTTTCTCGAAGTTGTACATGACCATCGCCCAGCGGGCGAAGATCAGTTGCTTCAGTTGTGCGTACGTGTCGCTGACCTTCTCGATCTCGGCCCGCTGCGCATCGGTCAGATCCAGCATGGCCTGCATCCAGACGGGATTGCGGCTGAGCCGGCCGAAGAACATCGCGATCGCTTCGGTCGTGAACGCGTGGGCCGGTTCGCGCAACAGGTAGGGCACGTCGGGGTCGTGGTACTTGTCATATACCGCGTGGCCCAGTTCGTGTAGGATGGTCTCCATCCACCATTCGTTGTTCTTGAGATTGCACAAGATGCGCACATCACCTTCCCTGTCGATATCCGTGCAGAAGGCGTGAGGGTTCTTGCCCTCGCGCTCGTATAGATCGCTGCTAGCCAGGACGGACTCGACCGGCATGCCGATTCCTGCGTAGAATCGCTGCGCCAGCTCCTTGACGTCCTTGCCCTCGTAGTACGCGTCCAGGTCCAGTTCGTAGACCATGGGCGTGTCCTGGAAGAACGGATCGTGGTAGTGCCAGGGTTTCAGGTCGCCCACGCGCACGTTGCAGTTGGCGGCCAGCTTGCTGTCGAGTTCGGCTTTGAGTTTCGCAAAGGGCTCGGTCGTCAGCTCGTACAGTTCGGCGAAGATCTTGTCCAGTTCCCTGACGTCCTGCTCACCGGTCGCCAATCTGAGCGTGTGGAAGTTGTCGAAGCCCAGCTTGCGGGCGGCCTGGTTGCGCAGTTTGACCAGTCGAATGAGATCGTCCGCGATCGCCGGGCCGACCTGCTTGCTCGCCAGCCAGGCCTTCTTGCGCCGAGAGGAATTCGTCTCGTCTTTGAGGATCTCTTTGATTCGATTGTCGGTGACTTCCTCTCCGTCGATGGTGCCGCGGAACGTGCTGAACGCCTTCTCGATCTCCGTGCTCAGATCGACGATTTGCCTGAGCAGTTCGGGTTCGAGTTGATTGCCCAGGTATCCATGGTAGAGCACGGTCACCTGCCGAGCCAGCAGCGGATCGTTGATCTGCTCAGAGTCCTTGAGATCCTTGAGGTATTCGAACTCCTGGGCGTTGCTGTAGATCTTGCGAATTTGGAGCGTCAGTTCGCTGGAGCGGTCATAAGCTTCCGACTTACCCGTCGTCGCGGCGTCCCACCAGGCAATCGCCGAGTCCTTCTGAAGTGGTTTGACGGTTTCGACGTGGGACGTGACAAAAGCCTGCAACTCGATCTCCTTCTCATTCTGGGCGCAGCCGCACACCAGGGCGCCCGTCAAGAGCAGCGCAACCGCTCTGCCTGAATACCTCATTGTCTGACACTCCTGTTCGAACTTCTTACCCGGTGTGCCGCGCACACCGTTCTCTCTACTTCGCAATCCCCGAACGATTCGGGTAGGCCGGTTTCTGCGGACGCTGCGGTGGGTTCTTCTCCAATTCGCGCAGGATCACGGCAATCGCCGTTTCCAATTGCGGGTCCCGACCGGCCGCCATTTCGTGCGGCGCGTTCTCGACTTCGTAGTCCGGCGCGACTCCGTAACCCTCAACCGTGTAGCCGCTCTCAGGGAACCAGCATCCGGCGTTCGGAGACGACATATAACCTCCGTCGATGAATCCGGGGTTGCCAAAGATGCCGATTACGCCGCCCCAGGTTCGCATGCCGACGAGAGGACCGAGGCCGACCTTGCGGAACAGGTAGGGGAACAGATCGCCGCCGGAGCCGGCCCACTGGTTGATCAGCATGACCTTGGGGCCGGGGTTCGACACCATGGGCATGCGCCATTCGCGATGGTCGCGCCGTGTCACGTAACCCAGGGTGGGGCGGTTCAGCAGTTCGATGAAGCGGTCGGAATACTGTCCTCCCCCGTTGAAACGCTCATCGATGATCAACGCGTCCTTATCCCACTGGGCATTGAATTGGCGCACCAGTTCGTTCTGACCGTTCGTGCCGGTGTTGGGGACGTAGATGTAGCCGACGCGTCCTTGCGTGGCTTCCTCAACCTTCTTGCGATTGTCCTCGACCCAAGCGAAGTTGCGCAGGCCGGACTCGCTCGACGTCGGTCGGACGAGGATGTCATTCGCGTCGTTAACGTCGGGCGTCCGGCCGATCGTCAGTTCGACGACCTGGCCCGTCAGGCCCTGGAACGCCGCCCAGGGATCCATCTCGGTGTCGAGAGGCTGACCGTTGACGGCGAGGAGGTAATCGCCTTCGTCTACCTCGAGACCTGGCGCCCGCAGAGGGGAGCGCGGCGTCGCGTTCCACGGCCCCGCGTCGTAGATCTTGCTGATCCGATATGCGTCGTTGTCCTCGTCCAACTCGAAATCGCAGCCCAGCAGGCCGACGCCGAGGCGATCGGGACCTTCCATGTCGCCCCCACCGACGTAGGCGTGCGAGGCGTTCAGTTCGGCGATCATCTCACCGATGACGTAGTTGAGATCGCCGCGGTCGACGAGGTAGGGCAGGAGTGCGCCGTAACGCTGCTTCATCGCCTCCCAGTCGACGCGGTGCATGTAGGGATCGTAGAAGAAGTCCCGCTGGATGCGCC
>JANQFY010000485.1 GCA_028277585.1 Sedimentisphaerales bacterium | reverse complement strand
CTCGAAAGCACTGTTACTGACGGCGTAATCGTTCCAATGACTTGGAGAAGGAGAAAGCAGTGGAAACGATCGGCTTCATCGGCAGCGGCAACATGGCGGAGGCCCTGATCAACGGCGTTCTGAAGGCCGGTGTCTACCGTCCAGGCAAAGTGTATGTCAGCGACATTCGGGCTGAGCGGCTGGAGTACCTCCGCGAGCACTACGGGGTCCGCGCAATGGCGGAGAACCGGGAGCTGGCGGCCCAGGTGGACGTTCTGGTCCTGAGCGTCAAGCCGCAGAAGATGCAGGAAGTCCTGGAGGAGATCAAGGGCGCGGTGAACGATCACGCCCTGGTGATCTCGATCGCGGCCGGCGTCAAGACCTCGCTGATCTCCTCGAAGCTCGGGGACCTGGCGATCGTACGCGTCATGCCCAACATGCCCGCCTGGGTCGATGAGGCCGCCAGTGTGCTCTACGCCAACGAGAAGGCTGAGGGCATGGTCGAGAAGGCCCGCCTGATCCTGCTGTCCGTGGGCAAGGCGATCGTCGCCGAGTCGGAGGATCTGCTGGACCCGGTGACCGCCGTCAGCGGGTCGGGGCCCGCCTATTTCTTCCTGCTCATGCACGAAATGGTCAAGGCCGGCGTCGCACTGGGGCTCAGCGAAGAGGACTCGTTGGAGCTGGTCTTGCAGACCGCCAAGGGCGCCGCCCTGCTGGCCGAGAAGGTGGCGGCCGAGGGCCAAACGCCGGCCGAACTCAGCGCCCGCGTCGCGACGCCCAACGGCACAACCGAAGCGGCCTTCAATGTCTTTCACGCCGCGAACTTCAATGAGACGGTCTCGGCGGCGCTGCACCGCGCCGCGGAACGGAGCCGCGAGCTTTCCGCCGGACAATGACACAAGTTGTGCGCCGACGCCGGACGCACGAATGATAGCCCGCAACATGGGAACAGAAGGAGCACGAGGAAAATGACAGCAGACGCAGCCAAGGCGACACTCACATTGCCGCCATTTGTGAACGAACGCATCTTCCCGGGTGTTGACGATCCGACCGCCCGCGAGGCGTTCCCCAGAGCGATCGCGAACGTCCGGGCCCAGTTGGGCAAGACCTATCCCCTCTACATCAACGGCCAGGATGTCACAACGGACTCGCTGATGGATTCGGTCAACCCGGCCGATCCGGACGAGGTCATTGGCAAGATCTGTCAGGCCGGCAAGGACGAGGCCGAGCAGGCCCTGACCGCCGCCCAGAAGGCGCTGCTGACCTGGCGCGATGTCGACCCGGCCGAACGGGCGCAGTACCTCGTCAAGGCGGCCGCGTTGGTCCGGGACAACCTCTACGAGTTCGCCGCCTGGCAGGTGCTCGAAGAAGGCAAGCAGTGGGCCCAGGCCTATAACGATGTCACCGAGGGAATCGACTTCCTGGAGTACTACGCGCGCGAGATGATCCGCCTGGGGACGCGTCGGGATCTGGGCAGCTATTCGACCGAGTCGAACTTCTACTTCTACCAGCCCAAGGGCGTCGCGCTGGTTATCTCCCCGTGGAACTTCCCGTTCGCCATCGGGTGCGGCATGTGTGCGGCCGCGATCGTCACGGGCAATCCGGTCGTCTTCAAGCCCTCAAGCCAATCCCTGGTCGTCGGGCATCATCTCGTGCAGATCTTCCGCGAAGTCGGCTTGCCCGAGGGCGTCTTCAACTACATTCCCGGCCCCGGTTCGGCGATCGGCGACTACATGGTGGACAGCCCCAAGGTCGGCGTGATCGCCTTCACCGGCTCGATGGAGGTGGGCCTGCGCATCATCGAACGTGCCGGCAAGACTGGTGAGGACCAGCCGTCGGTCAAGAAGATCGTCTGCGAGATGGGCGGCAAGAACGGCATCATCCTCGATGAAGAGTTCGACGAGGACGCCGCCGTCAAGGACGTGCTGTACTCGGCCTTCGGCTATCAGGGGCAGAAGTGCTCGGCCTGCTCCCGGCTGATCGTGGTCGACAGCGTGTACGACCGGTTCGTGCCCAAGCTCGTCGAGGCCGCCAAGCAGCTCAAGATCGGGCCGGCTGAAGACCCGCAGAACTACATGGGGCCGGTCATCGACCGGAACGCCCAGCGCACGATCTCAGAGTACATCAATCTCGCGCAATTGGAGGGCAAGATCCTCTACCGCAGCGAGACACCGGACAAGGGATACTACGTTCCTCTGACCATCGCCGAAGGCTTCACGCCGGACAGCCGCCTGGCGCAGGAAGAAGTGTTCGGGCCGGTCCTGTCCATCATGCGGGCCAAGGACTTCGATCAGGCGCTGGAGTGGGCCAACTCCACCCGGTTTGCCTTGACGGGAGCGATCTTCAGCAAGAACGAGGAGCACCTGGAGACTGCGGTGCAACAGTTCCGGGTGGGTAATCTTTACTTGAACCGCGCCAGCGTGGGAGCGCTGGTGAAGGTCCAACCGTTCGGGGGCTTCAAGATGTCCGGCGTGGGCACCAAGGCCGGCGGCCCTGACTACCTGCTGCACTTCATGGATCCGCGCTCGGTAACGAAGGCGCCATAGAAGAAACACACGACGCGCGACGCCCCCGGAGGCAGGTCTAACCGAACTGCTTGCGGGGGCGCGCGACTGCCGTCACCGCCGGGCGACTCTACTCGATGATGATCGCCTCGACCGGACAATCGTCGACGGCCTGCTCGACGTTGTCCTTGTGCTCGGGGGGCACCTCGGTGACCAGGACGACGGCGATCTCATCACCCATCTCAAAAACCTCGGGGCAGGTGTCGCAGCAGAGTCCACAGGCGGTACAGGTATCTTCGATTCGCACCTTCATGACAGCCTCCTTTTCATCATGATAGCAGGTCGCGGCCTATTCGCGCCGTCACTTCTGAATCAGCAATACGGCATCGCTGCGCCCTTGTCAACGGGGCAGAGTCGATTTTCTCAGCCCCCGAAACCCCACCCGAGATGACGGCTTTCGACCCTTCCGAAACAACGGTTGTATTGGCTTGCGGCGCGCCTTATGATGGGGGGCGATTCCGAGGGACACATGCGTTCCCCGAGAGACACCAATGAGATCCGATGACAATGGAGTGAGTATGAATCGCCCCCGTTTGTTGTGCGCCGTTCTGGTCGTAACTCTCGTATCCGTCTCAGCACCGTCCATGTCACATGCAGCCGTTCGCCCCAGGCAGAACCGCGATCCGTTGGCGCCGAAGGCGTTCCTGGAACTGCCGCTCGGTGAAATCACCCCGACCGGCTGGCTGCGCGATCAACTTCAGAGGCAAGCCAGTGGCATGACCGGGCACCTGGACGAGCGGTACACCAAGGTAGTTGGCCCGCGCAACGGATGGCTGGGTGGTGACGGTGACGGTTGGGAAAGAGGCCCCTACTGGATCGATGGTCTCTTGCCTTTGGCGTACCTGCTTGACGACGAGACGCTCAAGAAGAAGGTCAAACCCTGGATCGAATGGTCACTGAACCACCGCGCCGAGGACGGCTACTTCGGACCGATCCCGTTCGAGAAGCGTCCTCCCTCCGAGCCGGGCATCCAGAAGACGCCCCGCCGCGACTGGTGGCCCAAGATGGTCATGCTCAAGATCCTGCAGCAGTACTACGACGCGACCGGCGACGAGCGTGTCACCGACCTGATGCTCGGCTACTTCCGCTATCAACTCAAGACCCTGCCCGGGACCCCGCTGGACAACTGGTCGTTCTGGGCCAACCGTCGGGGCGGGGAAAACCTCATGGTCGTCTACTGGCTCTACAACATCACGGGCGAATCGTTCCTGCTGGAACTGGCCGAACTGATCCACAAGCAGAGCTTCCCCTGGACGACTGTCTTTCTGAATGACGACCCCGCCCCGTCGCCTGACCTGGCGCATCTGTACCACTACAATACGGGCAATCGCTATCCGTTCAACATGGACCTGATCCGGCGACTCAGCGTCGACCAACTCCAGGCGTTTCACTGCGTCAATCTGGCGCAGGGGATCAAGGAGCCGATTATCTACTACCAGCAACACCCGGAGGCCAGGTATGTCGAGGCGGTGAAGAAGGCCTTCGCCAACACGAAGCGATTCCACGGGCAACCCCAGGGCATGTACGGCGGGGACGAACCACTGCACGGCCCCGACCCGACCTACGGCGTGGAGTTCTGCTCGGTGGTGGAGATGATGTTCTCGCTGGAGAAGATGCTCGCCATCACGGGGGATTTGGCCTTCGCCGACCATCTGGAGCGCATCGCCTACAACGCCCTGCCCACCCAGACGACGGACGACTTCAACTACCGCCAGTACTTCCAGATCGCCAACCAGGTGAAGATCACGCGTCATCGGCGCAATTTCTATGAGGATCACGGGCATGGCAGCACGGACTTGTGCTATGGACTCCTGACTGGCTACCCCTGCTGCACCTGCAACATGCATCAGGGTTGGCCCAAGTTCGCCCAGCATCTCTGGTTCGCGACGCCCGATCGGGGCCTGGCGGCGGTGATCTATGGGCCGAGCAAGGTCTCCACAGAGGTGGCAAACGGTCAGAAGGTAACGATCCGCGAAGAGACGCGGTACCCCTTCGAGGAGACGATTCGCTTCAAGATTGAAGTCGCGAAGCCGGTTCGTTTTCCGCTTCACCTGCGTGTCCCCGGCTGGTGCGAGAAGGCGACGATCCTGGTCAATGGCAAACCACATGCCGAAGCCTGTGGGCCTTCCATGGGCAAGATCGAACGCACGTGGCGAGACGGGGACCGTGTCGAACTGACGCTGCCCATGTCGATCGCGACGAGCCGGTGGGTGGAGAATTCGATCGCCGTCGAGCGTGGGCCGCTGGTGTACGCTCTGAAGATCGAAGAGCAATGGAAATGGGTCGAGAACCCGGACCATTGGGGGGACTACTGGGAAGTTCATCCGACGAGTCCCTGGAACTACGGGTTGCTCGAGAAGGTCGTGAACGACCCGGCCCAGGGCTTCGAGGTCGTCAAGCGCGACACGACCGGCTATCCGTGGAATCTGGAGAACGCCCCGATCGTTCTGCGAACCAAGGGCAAACGGATTCCCGAGTGGCAGCTCTACAACGAGACGGCCGGCCCGTTGCCGCACAGCCGTCCCCTGATCCACCTGAGAAACAAGCCGGCCGACGACATCGTCCTGGTGCCGTACGGCTGTTCCACCTTACGTATTACCGAGTTCCCGGTCGTTCAGTAGTGTCGACAGCGAAGATTAATTGGGAGAAGTCGTCTACGGACTAGAGTACGTGAATCAAGACGTGACTCTGTCATTCCCGCGCAGGCGGGAATGACAAGGGCGACGGAGTGCCGTGACCAGAGCTTCCAAGAATGCGTATGACGATTCGACGAATCCCATTCTGGGTTGCCATCCTCCTCAGCGCGATTGTGGGCCTTTGGCTGGGCCTTCTGGGTCGGCCCGTCCCCGTCCTTGAAGGGCCGCGCTATCGTACGGTCGCCCATCACGCCGTCAGAGGTTTCCCGCGACGACTGGCGCAATACGAGGGGGTCTTCTGGGAGCCGCGTGACACCTCCATGCTGCGCCGCTTGATCGGGAAAGGGGATGTCTTCGAGGACAAGACGGTCCTCGAGATCGGCGCGGGAACGGGGTTGTTGTCCCTGTGTTGCCTCCAGGCGGGCGCGCGACGCGTCATCGCTACCGACATCAATCCGGCTGCGGTGGCTAACACCCGATACAACGCGGATCTGCTCGGTTATGGTAAGCGACTGGCTGTACGACGTGTCTCACGGAGGCGCCCCGGTGCGTTCTCAGTCGTGAAACCGACCGAGAAGTTCCACTACATCATCTCGAACCCGCCGTGGGAAGACCGCAAGCCGCGAACGATCGAGGAGTACGCCCTGTGCGACGATAACTTCGATCTCCTGCGGTCGATTCTAGCCGGGCTCAAGACCCATCTTGAGCCGGGAGGTCGGGCCTATCTCGTCTACGGCTGCGTCGAAGCCGTCGAATACGTCCAGCGTCTGGCGCCCCGACACGACCTGCACGTACGCCTGCTGGACAACCGCAGACTGGACGAGTTGCCCGAGGTTTTCCTCCCCGGCATGCTGATTGAAGTCACGCCGGAGCCGAGTATGCCCGGGACGACGAACTGACGTCGCCTTTGTCAGCCGGCACGATGGACGGCCAGTCTTCGAATCAGCGGATTCGCCACCGATTTGACGACGCGCAGCCGCACTTTGGCAACCTCGGTTGCATCGAACTGTTGAATCCTCTTGTGACCGACCGACTGCCCCTCGCAAAGCGTGCGCCAGGTGTCGGCGCCTACCAGTCCTTCGACCCGATACGCGCGGATGCGCTCGCCGCGGCGAATGTCTTCCATAATCGTCACGTGATCGATCGTCGCGGGCTTGGGCAGTCTCAACTCGATCGTCGCGCCCTTGCCCCTGGTCCGAGCCAGAGGCTTGTCGACCCGCCGGCGAATCTCTTCGCCGAATTCGACATAGCGTTGGAAGTCCGCCTCGGGGACGAGGCCATCCGGGTTCGGATTGGCGTTGAGCAACAGATTGCAGTTGCGGCCCACCGAGCGATAGTACATGTCCAGAAGTTGTTCGACGGAATAGAGCTTATGCGCGCTGTCCGGCTTCCAGAACCAGTCGTGGTTGCGGACCGGGACATCGCACTCGCCGGGCAGCCAATGGGGACCATCGGGATCGCCCGGGCCGTGGTAGTCCTCGCGGTGCGGGACCGTCGCCCAACAGGGATAGGCCGCGACGCCCCGCTCGTTGCCGATCCACCGGATCGAGGCGGCCGGCCCTTGGAAGACAATCGCGTCCGGCTGGTGCTTCTGGTAGATCGGCACCAGGTCGGACCCGCCCTTCTCGACGGGCAAGGCGCCGCCGTCAAACCAGATCTCGAACAGATCACCATAGCGGCTCCACAGCTCAGTCAACATCTGCTCGCAGGTCTTCACGTAGCGAGCCTGGGCAGCCGGGTCCCCGCCTTTGCCGCGATTGACCAGGCCGGGATTGTCGACCTCGAGGTAACCGTTGGCGGTCACCGAGGCGTACAACCCCGGCTTGATACCATACTTGTGACACGAATCGACGAAATCGTGGACGACGTCCCCCTTGCCGTTGCGCCAGGGGGATTGCTTGACACCGTAGGGGTAGAGATCGCTCTGCCACTGGAGGAACCCGCTGCAGTGCTTGGCGACGAAAACGGCGTACTTGGCGCCCATCGCGCGAGCCGCCTCCATCCACTGATCCGTGTCCAACTTCGACGGGTTGTACAGCGCCGGCGTGGGCTTGTCTTGCCAACTGCGCCAATTCCAGCCGGGCTTGTAGATCGGCAGGTCGAAATGGAAGAACATCCCGAGTTCCATATCCTGCCATTTTGCCTGTTCCTTGCTGGGCGTCACGAGGACCCGCTCGCCGGCCGAGTCGCCATCGATGCTGAGACAACCCTGGGAAACAACCGCCGCCGAAGCAGCGCCCGCACTCTTGAGAAAACCGCGTCGATTCATGAGACCATCCTTAATCGCCATGCCATGCCCTGATACAACGTTGAGGTCAACATCATACCGGTAATACCGTCCCCGGAGAAGGGGCTTGCCGCCCAGGAATCCACCGATCTCGCGGAGCGACAAATCTCCATGTTTTTGGTGGCACAGGGCCAGTCGGTCTGCTATAGTGTGCGTCCTGGCAGCGTCAGGGCGTTCTTTGAGATGCGAATAGGCAGAGCTTTCACCGGCCGGGTCCCATGCAAGCCTAGCCCGCGAACCTGGTCAGACGGGGAACCGAGCAGCCATAAGCGGTCGCTTCGTTGTGTGTGGGTTAACCCGGCCGATCTTTTTTCAATGGATCAATGATGATTGATTATTGATGATTGGCGCGGGAGCCGGAATGAATGCGGAGGAACTCAAGGAGCGAACGAAGCAGTTTGCGCATCGCAGCGTAAGGCTCGGCCTTGCGTTGCCAAACGAAACGTTGGGCAACCACATCCGGAGGCAACTGATTCGCTGCGCCACCTCGGTGGCGTCCAACTACCGAGCCGCCTGTCTGGCCCAATCCAGGGCCGACTTTGCCGCCAAGCTCAGCATCGTCATTGAAGAATCTGACGAATCCGCCTTCTGGATGGAATTCCTCCTGGAGGAGCATCTCCAGAAAGAAGATCGCGTGGGCCCGCTATTGCAGGAAGCACAGGAATTGACTGCCATATTCGTCGCCGCAAGAAAGACAACGAAGGATCGAACCGGCGAATTCCGGGAGACGGAAGAGCCGCCAGAGAATAATCAATAATCCCTAGTCAATAACCAATCCCATGGCTTACACCGTTCTAGCACGAAAATACCGATCGCTAACGTTTGACGACGTGGTCGGGCAGGACCCGATCGCCAAGACACTCAAGAATGCGATCGAAACGGGCCGCGTCGCCCATGCGTATCTGTTCTCCGGCACGCGGGGCGTGGGCAAGACCACTATGGCCCGCATTCTCGCCAAGGCGCTGAACTGCCTCAACGCCGACGGGCCCACCACGCAGCCCTGCTGCAAGTGCGACAGTTGCGTCTCGATCAATATCGGCGAGGACATCGACGTCATCGAGATCGACGGCGCCTCGAACAACCGCGTCGATGAGATCCGCGAAATTCGCGAGAACGCCATCTACCGGCCGGCGCGGGCCCGCCATAAGATCTACATCATCGACGAAGTCCACATGCTGACGACGCAGGCCTTCAACGCGTTGCTCAAGACGCTGGAGGAACCACCCGAGCATGTGAAGTTCATCTTCGCGACCACCGAGCCCAACAAGGTGATCGCGACGATCCAGTCGCGCTGCCAGCGCTTCGACTTCGCCAATATCAACCCCAAGCAGGTCGCCGGCCAGCTCAAGGCCATCCTCAAGAAAGAGAAGATCAAGTACGAGGACGACCTGGTCCTGGCGCTGGCCAAGATGGCCAACGGATCCATGCGCGACGGCTTAAGCCTGCTCGATCGGCTCATCAGCACGGGCGTCGCTCCCCTTTCGGTCCAACTGCTGGAGGATTTCCTGGGCCGACCGAACGCCGAGAAGGTGCAACTGCTCGTCGCCCATATCGGGGACAACGACGCGGCGGGCACCTTGGAATCAATTGAGGATCTGATCAATACGGGGCTGGGCGAGATTCAGATCGTCGACGCCCTGATCGAACAGATGCGGGACCTGCTGGTGATCGCCTCGGCGGGCGCGAAGACGGACCTGCTGATCATGACGGCCGATCAGAAGGAGAAGGCGGTGGAACTGGCGCAGAAGTTCGACGCGGCCGCTCTGATCTACAACATCACGGCCCTCGAAAAGCTGCGCTGGACGATCCGAAATACGGATACGCCCCGCGCCCTGCTCGACGCCTCGCTGCTGCGATTCGCGCTGAGCGAGCACTTCATGAACGTCGACCAGCTCATGGCCCGCGCCTTGGCCGCGCCGACCGCTCAGGTTAAAAAAAAACTCCCGGTAGAGCCTAGACCCGCTCCTCCGGCCCCGGCGCCTCGTCCTCAACCCGTCGCGACGCCCCCTGCCCCGGCGTCTGAGCAGCCTGCGCCCCAGCCACGTCAAACGACGCCAACGGCGCCTACCGCACCGTCGGCGCCGCCGCCGGCCGACCTAGTCCAGGCCTGGCCCGACATCCTCAACGCCGTCATGGCGAATTTGAACCCCGCGACAGGGAGCCTGCTGACCGGCTCAACGCCCAGAGCATTCGAGCGAGGCGTCTTGACGATTCAACTGCCTCCCAACGGCGCGATTCAGAAACAGATGTGCGAAACCAACGGGCGGGGCGACCAGATCGCCGCGGCGCTGAGCGAGCGAATCGGCCAGCCCGTTCGCTGTCAATTCGAGTTGGCGACGGCAGGACCTGCCGAGGGCGACAAGGCCCCGGTGAACGATCCCAAGGCCAATGCGCAGGGCCGCTATGACATGCTCAACGACCCCGCGGTCAAGACCGTCATCGTCGAACTCAACGCGACCGTCACGGGAATCGACGAGGACAAAGCCGACTCATAAGCGCCGGCGCAGGTGCAGGACCGCGTCCCCGGGAAACGGCGCCTTGAACTGACGCTGGATCCCGCCCGTGATGTCCTTTGAATCGCCCTCTTCAACCCACCGCCCTGTCGTCGGCTCGAACCAGCGGGCCCGGTATACCGACGGCGGCAGATGAATCTTCACGATCGCGGGTTTCGAACGGGCTTGCGCCTTCTGCGGCTCATCCGAATCGGGATTCTGCAGGTACACGATGAGGTTGTCGGCATCGCGAATGCACTTGAATCGAAGGGGCTGATACCCTACCAGAACGTCGGCCGACTCCATCCCGACCAATGTCACCCCCGTATCTCGAAAGAACTGGTGGATGTGAGGGAAATCGCGGGCGCCGCCCACCAGCTTGCCCTCGCGAACGGCATCGGCGTAGCCCTGTACGCCGCGCAGTTCACCGTCATAAGGTTCATAGGTCTTCAAGCCCCCGTAGGTCGCGGCGCCGCCTGAGAGAAGCGAAGCCCACATCAAACGCCGAAAGAAGTAGCGCGGATGGTCGGGAGGAATGTACAACTCGTACCGGTCCTCGTCCAGAATAACCGGATCGTCGGCCTGCGAACGATAGTGCAGGATCAGAGCGCCCGCCACCTGATCGATGTCCTCCAGCGTGACGATGTCCGACCAGGGCGCCGCAGCGAAATGATACCCCTGGCGGCGCATCTGATGATTGGTCAGCAGCGTCCCCCAAGGCTCCCGGCGGGCGAAATCTCTCCCCATCCGATCGATCACCTCGTGCAACACCTGTCGCCCCTTGAGCGGACCTCGCTGGACGATCTGGCGGTCGTTGGTCAGGCACCAATGAACGTTCGGGAAGGCGGTGAACCGCGCCTGGGCGTACTTGCCGATGAGCATGGACGCCTTGTCGCCCTGGCCGTACCGGACAATCTCGTCGGTATCCTCGCCGTAGGGAATCAGTTGGATGATGATCTGGGGATGGTGGTTCAGTGCATACGTCAGCCGGCGGTCGATTTCTTTCCAGTAGGGCAGATCCATCTCCTGACGATTCTGCGCAAACAGCACCTGGACATCACTTCGTCCCCGACAGAACCAGGTGCGAATCTTCGTGAAACCCGCCTGGGCCGCCTGATCGATGTACGCTTGCCAACGCGGCTCGGTATCCGTAACGAAACGATAGCCCGTATCGCCGATGTGGAGAAACCACTGCCCGTTGTCGTAAGCCAATTGTCGGGGATCATCGGGGTGCTTGCGCAGCTTACCTAGATGCTGGGAGGCAGCGACGTGGAATTGCCCCGTGCGGTCATTGAGCGACGCAACGTTCGAAATCGATCGCCAGCGCCAGACGCCCACCGCATCGCAATACGCCCGGGCTCGGAAGGTTTGCTCTCCATCGTAGAAACCGTCCACGTGGACTTCAGTTCCATCCGGCCGCGTCAAACAGATCTGGAGATCCACCTCGAAGTAGGGATTCAGACCGTCCAGCGAAGCCTCCAGGACAATCTCGTGGACACCCCGCTGCTGGGCGGCTTCACTCTGCCGCGTCGGCTGGACCGCGCGGACGTCAGTCGCTCCCGCCAGTAGGGCTGCCGCAACAAACGCAAATGACAGGCCCCAAACCACTCCCACGGCACATCGCAACATTCCACGAATCTCCCAACAGAGTCGCACGCGAATCAAGAACCGCAACGGCAATGATGATACCGACGCCCGTTTGCAGCGTCAATCAGGTCGGCCCGTGCACGCATCGGCGTTACGCGATCGAACATCGGTTGACAGCCTAGACGGGACGTGTATAGTGCGTTGTGAATCTGAACGTTATGAGAGTATGAGGATCTATGAGCAGCGCATACACGGAAAGTTTGAACAAGCTGATCGAAGAATTCGGGCAACTGCCCGGCATTGGGCCCAAGACCGCCGAACGTCTGGCGTTCTACATTCTCAAGTCGGACGCCGCCGACGCCATGAAACTGGCGGACGCGATCGCCGATGTCAAAACCAAGATCAAGCGCTGTCAGCAGTGCTGGAACCTCTCGGAAGAGGACCTGTGTCAGATCTGTTCCGATCCCGGGCGCGACGGGAGCATGATCTGCGTGGTTGAACAGCCCAAAGACGTCATCAGCCTGGAGAAGACCGGCGCCTGCAAATGGCTGTACCATGTGCTGGGGGGCCATATCGCACCGCTCGACGGTGTGGAAGCCAGCGACCTGACCATCAACCAACTCGTGGACCGTGTCCGCACGGGGCAGGTCCAGGAGATCATCATGGCGACCAACCCCAACCTGGAAGGGGACGGCACCTCTCTGTACATCAGTTCCCTGCTGCGTCCGCTGGGCGTACGCATCACCCGCCTGGCGCGCGGGCTGCCGACCGGTTCGGCGATCGAATACGCCAGCGGTAAGATCCTCACCGACGCCATCCTCGGCCGCCAGACGCTGGACTAGCCGGTCTGTTTCCTCGGTCCAGGCGAACGAGGAAACGCGATCATTGACGAGATGCACGGCGCGGCTATCATAGGTCTGTTGCAGAACAGAGAAATGGTGTTCGAATTGCACAAGAGAGTGTCGCAATGAAGCTGGAAATGACAGGACAGATGCGGATGGAGCAGCGTATGAAGCTGGCTCCGCATATGATCCAGTCGATGGAGATTCTCCAGCTTCCGATCCTGGCGCTGCAGGAGCGTATCGAGCAGGAACTAAACGAAAACCCCGTGCTCGAACAGGAGGAGTTGACCAACTCCGAGGAGATGGAGCCGCCGGAAGAGGTCGCTGACGACGACAATCTAGCGGAGAAGGATCTCGTCGTCGAGACCGACGGCAACAAGGCCGACGACTTCGAGCGTCTGGAGAACATCGGAGACGACTTCAAGGACTTCATCAACCAGTCGGGACCCTACCAGAGACAGCGCAGCTCGGAGGAAAAGGACCGCAAGCTCGAGGCAATCAAGAACACGGCCGCGCCACCCCAATCGCTGCACGATTACCTCGAGGACCAGTGGCGCCTCGTGGAAGCCGACGACCTGGTGAAGAAGGCCGGCTCGGCGATTGTCAACTACATCGACGATCGGGGCTACCTGGGCGTGCCGCTGGAACAGCTCCACAACAAGGATCGGGATAACTTCACGACCGACCATCTCAAAGAAGCGCTGCACCTCGTACAACAGTTGGACCCGCCCGGCGTGGGGGCGCGGGATCTGGCCGAATGCCTGCTCATCCAGATCGCCCAGAGCGGAACGGATATGAGCTTTGAGTACCGCCTGGTTGCCGATCACATGGACGCCCTGCTGGGCAACCGACTCCCTGAGATCGCCAAGAAGATGGACTGCCCGATCGAGCGGGTGAACCTGGCTGTCGAGCATCTGAGCAAATTGGATACGTCGCCGGGGTTGCAGGTCGGACGTAATGAGAACATTCCGATCACGCCGGATGTCATCGTCGAGTCCACCGAGGGCAGGGACTTCGCCGTGCGACTGGCCGAATCCGACCTGCCCGGCTTGAGACTGAACAACTACTACACGCGAATGGCCCGGGACAATCACGTCGGACAAAAGGCGCGAAAGTTCCTGCAGAACAACATCCGGTCGGCCCGCTGGATCATCGAGGCCATCGAACAGCGCAAGAACACGCTGCTACGCGTCGCGCAGGCGATCGTGCGACACCAGCACGACTTCTTCGTCAAAGGCTCCCTCTACCTGCGCCCCTTGCCCATGTCCACCATCGCCGACGAGGTGGGCGTTCACCTGGCGACGGTGTCGCGCGCCGTCTCCGGCAAGTACCTTCAGTGCGACTGGGGCGTCCTGCCCCTGCGCCGGTTCTTCAGCGGCGGCATGGAAGACGAGAACGGCCAAGCGCATAGCTGGGAAGCCATTCGCGTCAAACTGCAACAGATCATCGACGAAGAAGACAAGGCCAAGCCGCTCAGCGACGATCAGATTCGCCAGAAACTGGCCGAAGTCGGCGTTCCGAACCTCGCCCGCCGAACCGTCGCGAAGTACCGCAAGCTCATGAACGTCCCGACCGCTCGTTTTCGCAAGCGGTATTGAGCTGCGGGCGCCTGTATCCGCCCCCCGAGGACCGGGCTTTGCGCTTGACCGGCGCGAGGCCATCTGGTACCCTCCTCGGGCCGTTTTGGGGCTTTGGCCCTCCGTGTCAGTGGCGAGAGTAGACAGGACGACCGGATGCATCGCGCACCGGAAAAATGGTGTCGTGCTCTCCTGTGTCGTCAGAAAGGTATGCCGCAATGAAGGCCTTCGGGCGTCTGTTTGGTTATGTCTGGCCCCAGTGGCCGCGTGTAATTGTCGTGTTCCTCAGCGCGATGGCCATTGCCGTCCTGATCTCCATGAGTTTCATGACGATCATTCCCCTGCTCAAGGTCATGATCGGCACGGAAGGCCTGCACGGCTGGATCGATCGCAAGACCTGCGAGTACCACTACGGCCTGCAATTCCGCGTCCCCAATCTCGCCGATCCCAACCGCTCCGACGAGCCCGAAGGTTCGCCCCGCTCGCTTCTGAATCATCTTGAGGTGATCGACGTCGCGGAGGATAGCCTCGCGGCCCAGGCGGGCATTCAAGATCGCGATTTCATTACTGGCGTTGGCGAGATCTCCCCCGACACCGACGTTCACTACACGCGTCTTCTCCTGAGGTTGGCGACCACCAAGGACAAGACCATCGCAGTGAAGAGACAGGCGTCTCTGGGCGAAACGGCGCCCAGCGAGATCGTCGAATTGAAGACGCCCTACGATCAGGACTATATCGACAGCCTGAACTGGTCGCGACTGGAGAGGCTGAAGTTCCACGCCCAATTGGCCGGTCTGCGGGTCGGCAACTGGGCCGTCAGTTACCTGCCGCGCGACCAGAGCGAAAAGGGCAAGATCAAGGCGATTGTGGTGATCATGACCGCCATGCTGCTGGTGACGCTGATCCGCTGCATCGCCAAGTTCTTCCAGGGCTACATCGGTCAGAAGATCGTCCAGACCAGCATCCACAACATACGCGAGGACCTGTTTGCCCATCTCGTGCAGATGCCCAGCAGCGCCTTTGCGGGCGAGCGGCCCAGCGACACGATCAGCCGCATCGTGCGCGACACGGGCACGATGAGTTCGGCCATTCGCGTCATGCTGGGCAAGGCCCTGCGCGAGCCCATGAACGCCCTTTTCATGCTCGGCACAGCGATGCTCATCAATTGGCAGTTGACGCTCGTCTTTCTCTGCAGCGCCCCGGCCATCGTCGGGCTCCTGGGCGTCTTCGGATCGAAAATGAAGAAGGCGACCCGCCGCTCACTGGTCGCCAGTTCGCTCATGTTGGCCAAACTCCAGGAAGTCGTCACGGCCCTGCGCGTCGTCAAGGTCTACAATCAACAGGAGCATGAGCAAGATCAATTCAACGACATCAACCAGGGGTTGCTCAAGCAGGTGCTGCGCATCTCAAGAGTCGACGCCATGACGCAGCCGGTCCTGGAGATCCTGGGGATGACCGCCGGTGCGGCCGCGATCATCCTCGGCATGACCTGGATCGCCCGGGGCGGTCTCGACGGCGCCGAGTTTCTCACGCTGCTGGCCCTGCTGGGCGCCGCGGCCGAGGCGACCCGCAAGACCAGCGACATCTGGAACCGCATCCAGCAGGCGAACGCCGCGGCCGAGCGTGTCTTTGCCGTCCTCGACGAACCGCTCGAGATCGAGGCTCCCGACGCGCAGGCCCTGCCCCCGGTCAAGGGCGACGTGGCCTTCCAGAACGTGGTCTTCAGCTATCCCAAGGAAGAGCGCCCCACGCTGACTGGTGTGGATCTGAGCGTCACGGCCGGGCACAACGTTGCAATTGTGGGCGCGAACGGGTCGGGCAAGACCACGCTCGCCAACCTCCTGCCCCGCTTCTACGATCCCGATTCGGGCCAGATTCTGATCGACGGGCAGAACATTCGCGACGTGACGCTCCGGAGTCTGCGCGATCAGATCGCCATGGTGACACAGCAGACCATCACCTTCAACGACACCGTCCGAGCAAACATCGCCTATGGACGGCGCAACGCCAGTGAAGACGAGATTATCGCGGCCGCCAAGCGAGCGTTCGCCCACGAGTTCATCAGTCAGTTGCCGGACGGCTATGACACCGTCATCGGCGAAAACGGCGTGGGCCTCAGCGGCGGGCAACTCCAGCGCGTCGTCATCGCCCGGGCGATTCTGAAGAACCCGGCCATTCTGATTTTCGACGAAGCGACCAGCCAGGTCGACGCCGACAGCGAAGCGAAGATTCATCAGGCCATCGAAGAAGTGATGCAGGACCGAACGACGTTCATCATCGCCCACCGCTTCAGCACAGTGGTCGCAGCCGATGTGATCGTGGTCATGGACAGCGGGCGCATTCTCGCCCAAGGTCAACATGACGAATTGATGCAGACGTGCCCCATCTATCAAGGACTCTACGAGACTCAGTTGGTAAAGGCATAACCCATGGCGATGTCACGACTGGAACGAGAGCGAAAAGCGCACACCCTGTTCACCCGTTTTGATGGCAACCCAATCCTGTCGTCTGAGGATTGGCCCTATGCGGCCAACGCCGTCTTCAACCCGGCGGCCGCCAAGCTCAATGACGAAACGCTTCTGCTGGTGCGCGTCGAGGACATGCGGGGCTTCTCGCATCTGACCGTCGCGCGCAGTCCCAACGGGTTCACCGACTGGACAGTCGATCCCGAACCGACGCTGACCGCCGATCCCGATTCCCACGAAGAGCGATGGGGACTCGAAGATCCGCGCATCGTCTGGCTCGAGGAGCAGAAGCAGTTCGCCGTGACCTACGTCTCTTTCAGCGAGGGCGGCCCGATCGTCTCGCTGGGGATCACGAAGAACTTCCGGACCTTCGCTCGTCTGGGCGGCCTGCTCCCGCCGGAAGACAAAGACGCGTGTCTGTTCCCCCGTCGCTTCGATGGGCGCTTCGCGTTGATTCACCGCCCCATCGTCCGGGGCGAAGCCCATATCTGGCTGAGCTTCTCGCCCGATCTGAAACACTGGGGCGACCACCAACTGCTCTTGCCCACCCGCCAGGCCTATTGGGACTGTCACCGGGTCGGGCTGGCCTGCCAACCGATCGAGACGCCCGAAGGCTGGCTGGTCTTCTACCACGGCGTGCGCTGCACGACAGCCGGGCAAATTTACCGCACGGGCCTGGCCCTGCTCGATCTGCAGCGGCCCTGGAAGGTGCTGCGCCGCAGCGATGAGTGGATTCTGGGCCCCGAGACCTATTACGAACGCGTGGGCGACGTCGGTGACGTCGTCTTTCCGACCGGCGCGATCGTCTACAAGGAAACCGACGAGTTGCACATGTACTACGGCGCCGCCGACTGCACGATCGCCGTGGCGACCGCCAAGCTCAGCGAGATTCTCGACTACATTCTCGCCAGTCCGACCGTCGACAGCTAAGCCGCGACACACGTACGGCGTTCGCTCTCGCATCCAGAGCGTCCCACATACCGAGGGGGAAGATTTTCTGCGCGTTTTGCTGTTGACTTGCCCGATAAATCCTCCTACAGTCTGTCGCGTTGTTGGTTTGTCCCCGAGGTTGGGACATCGACAAAGAGGGAATCCGGTGTGAATCCGGAACTGCCGCGCAGCGGTAAGTGGGAACGAAAGCCGTCACCAAGCACTGCCCATAGGGTGGGAAGCGACGGCCGGTAGGAAATCAGAGAGCACTCTGCAACGCCCACAAGTCCGAAGACCTGCCAACGACCCACCGAGTCTGGTGGAATATCGGCTATGTTGCTTTCGCAGGAAAGGCAATGGCTCATGCGACGGGTGGCGTTGGGGTCTTCTCGGTTCAACGGTCATCGTCATGTCTTTGCTTGAATCCCCGCGGACAGTAGCCAGGAGTCGGATGGATGGTGCGCGCGCACCTTCGCCGTAGCAGCGCTGCGCCGCGCGCCCCTTCATTCGTTCTCCACGATCACGTGAAAACAACAGGAATGGATTTTGGCAAGGAGTGCAATCATGGCGCCGCTCACCGATGAACGCAAATCGCGTGTGGAGAAGCTGAGGACCAACGTCGTCCGCTTCACCCGAATCCAGAAGCGCAACGGGCAACGGGTCCAGTTCGACCCGCGTAAGATCGAGGGCGCCATTCGGAAGGCGGGCGACGCCACGGGTGAATTCGGAACGGACGTCGCCCGCCAACTCGCGATCCGCGTGCTGAACCTGGCGCAGATGACCTTCATGGCGACCGAGCCGAGCGTCGAGCAGTTTCAGGATCTGGTCGAGGATGTGTTGCTCACCTCGCCGTTCAAGAAGACCGCCAAGGCCTACATCCTCTACCGTGACCAGCACGCCCGCATTCGAGAGATGGTCCAGAAAGCGGACGTCGATCTGATCGATTCGTACCTGGAGAAACTCGACTGGAAGGTCCAGGAAAACAGCAATATGTCCTACTCGCTGCAGGGGCTCAACAACTACATCTCCAGCGAGATCAGCAAGACGTACTGGCTTAACAAGATCTATCCGGCCGAGATCAGAGAGGCCCATCTCTCGGGTGACTTCCACATCCACGACCTGGGCCTGCTCAGCGTCTACTGCGTCGGCTGGGACCTGCACGACCTGCTGCGTTCCGGCTTCATGGGCGTCGCGGGCAAGGCCGAGAGCACCCCCGCAAAGCACTTCCGCACGGCGCTGGGGCAGATCGTCAACTTCTTCTACACCCTGCAGGGCGAAGCGGCCGGGGCGCAAGCCTTCTCCAACGTCGATACGCTGCTGGCGCCGTTCATCCGTTACGACGGGCTGACCGAGACGGAGGTCAAACAGGCATTGCAGGAATTCGTGTTCAACGTTAACATTCCCACCCGCGTCGGCTTCCAGACGCCCTTCACTAACATCACCCTGGACTTGAAGCCGCCGTCGACGCTGGCCGATCAGCCGGTGGTCATCGGGGGGCAACTGCAGAAGGAGACATACGGCGAATTCCAGGAAGAGATGCACATGTTCAATCGCGCCTTCCTGGAGGTTATGGCCCACGGCGATGCGAAGAACCGCGTCTTCACCTTCCCCATTCCGACCTACAACGTTGGGCGGGACTTCGATTGGGATGCCCCGGAACTGGAGAAACTCTGGAGCGTGACCGCCCGGTACGGCATCCCGTATTTCGCCAATTTCGTCAACAGCGACATGTCCCCGGAAGACGCTCGTTCGATGTGTTGCCGTCTCCGATTGGACCTGCGCCACCTGGAGAAACGCGGCGGCGGCCTGTTCGGCGCCAATCCCCTGACCGGCTCGGTGGGCGTGGTGACCCTCAACATGCCGCGGCTGGGTTATCTGGCCAATAGCAAGGCGGATTTCTACAAGCGGCTGGACCGACTCATGGAGATGGCCCGCGCCAGTCTGGAGACCAAGCGAAAGCTTCTCGAGCGCTTCACCGAGAGGAACCTCTATCCCTACACCCGCTATTATCTACGACAGGTCAAAGAGCATTACGACCAGTACTGGCACAACCACTTCTCCACCATCGGACTGGTCGGCATGAACGAAGCATGTCTCAACCTGCTGGGTCGAGACATCGGTACGGCGGAGGGCAAGGCCTTCGCCACCGAGGTGCTCAATCACATGCGCGAGACGCTGGTCGTCTTTCAGGAAGAGACGGGCAACATGTACAACCTCGAAGCCACGCCGGCCGAAGGGACGACGTACCGACTGGCGCGACTCGATCGCGAGAAGTTCCCCGAACTGCGCAACGCGAATGAACGGCCGGAAGAACCCTCGGCCCCGCCCTACTACTCCAATTCGACCCAACTGCCCGTCCACTACACCAACGACATCTGGGAAGTCCTCGAACTTCAGGACGACCTGCAGACGCGCTACACCGGAGGCACCGTCCTGCACATCAACCTGGGTGAGTCGGTCGTCGACCCCCAAGCGGTCAAACAGTTCGTTCGCAAAGTCTGCGCCAACTACCACCTGCCCTACTTCACGATTTCGCCGGTGTTCTCGATCTGCCCCGAGCACGGGTATCTGCGGGGACAAATCCCTCAATGCCCCCAATGCGACCGCAAGACGGAGGTCTACGCCCGCGTGGTGGGTTATTTGCGCCCCGTAGATCAGTGGAACGAGGGCAAGCAGGCCGAGTTCGGCCAGAGACGCTACTACCAGGTCGAGGCAACGCCATGCAAATAGGCGGCTTTCAACCCCTGACGCTAAGCGACTACCCAGGACGCGTGGCCGCCATCGTGTTCACGCAAGGCTGTAACTTCCGCTGCCCGTTTTGTCACAACGGCACGCTGCTGGCCGCCGATGCGCCCGCCAAATCGCTGCTGGACGAAGCGACGGTGCTGGAGACCCTGCGGGCGCGACAGACGTTCCCCGCCGCTGAGGACGACACCGTCGAG
>JANQFY010000308.1 GCA_028277585.1 Sedimentisphaerales bacterium | reverse complement strand
ATGTTCGAGTTGATGCTGGGCTTTGGGTTCAAGGACGTGACGATCGAGGTCTCCGAGGACGGCGCCGAGTGGGCCGTGCTCAAGGATGTCGTCTTCGCGCAGGGCACCGCCAAGCCGGACTATGCGGCCAACACCGTTGTGGATCTCGAAGGCGCCTCGGCCAAGTTCGTTCGCCTGACGGCCAACAGTGGGTACGGGCCCATGGGGACGTTCGGGCTGGCCGAAGTGCGATTCACCTACGTTCCCGTTCTGCCGCGTGAACCGCAACCGGCCGACGGCGCCGCGGACGTGAGCGTCGAAGCGATGCTCGACTGGCGCAGTGGTCGCGAAGCCGTCTCGCATGAGGTGGCTTTCGGCACCGATCCCGACGCGTTGCCCCTCATCGACACGGTCGCCGACAGCCAGTACAACCCGGGCGATCTCGGGCTGGGCGTGACCTACTACTGGCAGATCACCGAGGTCAACGACGCCGAGATGCCCAGCGCCTGGACGGGCGACCTCTGGAGCTTCGCGACGCAGGAATACATCGTGGTCGAGGACTTCGAGAGCTACACCGACGACGACGGTGAGCGGATCTACCAGAGTTGGATCGACGGCTACGGCGTCTCGAGCAACGGCTCGCAGGTTGGGTATCTCGAGTCCCCGTTTGCCGAGCAGACGATCGTCCAGAGCGGCAAGCAGGCGATGCCGCTGTTCTACGGCGAGGGCGGCGCCTCGGTCTCCGAGGCCGAACGCACCTTCCCGGCCCAGAACTGGACCCAGGCGGGCGTCCAGACGCTCGTGGTGTACTTCTACGGTAGCCTGGACAACAGCAACGCCCAGATGTACGTCAAGATCAACGGCACGAAGATCGCCAACGCCGGCCCGGCCGGCAGTGTCACGATGCCGCTCTGGAAGCAGTGGAGCATCGACCTGGCTTCGACCGGCGTCAACCTGACGAATGTCACGACGGTGACCGTCGGCGTCGAAGGCAGCGGTTCGGGGCTCGTGTTTGTCGATGACATTCGGCTCTACGGCCCGGCCCCGGCGACGGTGACGCCCGTCGATCCAGGCGCGAACGGCCTGGCGGCGCACTATGCCTTCGAGGGCGACGTCGCGGACAGTTCGGGCAATGGCTATGACGGCACATCGGCCGATTCACCGTTCTTCGAGGCGGCGCCGGGGACACTCGGACAGGCCATGTTCTTCGACGGGATCGACGATCACATCACCTTGCCCATCGGCGGCTTGATCAGCACCCTGAGCGACATGACCGTCTCGAGTTGGGTGAACTTCTCCAACGAGGGCGGCGCCTGGCAGCGGATCTTCGACTTCGGCAACAGCAACACTGCCGGCTACATGTTCCTCTGCCCGCGACGCAGCACGACGGGTGGCATTCGCTTCGCCATCACGCCGACCAGTGGCGCCGGGGAGTCGCTCATCGACACGGCGAGCGCGCTGCCTTCCGGGTGGCACCATGTGGTGACCGTGATCGACAGCGCCACGATGACGTTGCAGCTCTACGTCGATGGCGCCCTCTTGGGCGAAAGCGCCACCACCACGTTGCCGAGCGACCTGGGCGAGACGACCCAGAACTGGCTGGGGCGTTCGCAGTATGACGCCGACGCGTACTATCAAGGCGTCATCGCCGACGTGAGGATCTACAACCGAGTCCTCTCGGCCGGTGAAGTCCGCTACCTGGCGGGTGATCGCGAGTAGATCGCGCCGCCATCAGGATGCGGGAAATGGCACCAACACGGGGCCCGCGCCACAAGAGGCGCGGGCCCCGTTGCTTTGTGCTGTGCCGGGGCGCGTTCCTCAGGCCTCTTCCATTGACCAGGGGGAGGTGTCACTCAATGATGATGGCAATGATGACACATTGTGCGTCTACAACGAATGCTTCTGTGAGATGGACGGAAAGGGGAACGTGCGATGCTAGGGGTCCTGGCCCTGCTAGGTGTGATTGCTCTGGACGTCGCGGTCGCAGTCGGTGTGACGGGGCGCCTGTCATCGCGCTGCCATACGATGATGACGATGGACATCGCCGCTATCGGTTGGGGCCTGTTGTCGTTCTTCCCCGAGCGGACTGACATCCATCGTCATCGTTTGCTCTCGACCAGCGACCGGTCCAGAGAGTCGTGACTCAGATCTGCGAGTACGCCGCCGGTTTGAGGAAGAGGTTCGTGATCCCGCAGAGGATCTTCTTGTCGGCGTATTCGGGAATCGAGCTAAGCGCTTTCCATTCGGGCGAACTGACAAACCGTTTCCAGTTGGCTTTCCGCTCGTCCATGTTGTTGAAGACCAGCATGTAGGTCAGGTTGGGCATCTTGTCGCCGATCAGGGTTTCGCCGAAGAAGACGGGGTTCAGCCCGGTCTTGCGGAAGATGTCGATCTCCCCGTTATTGAACATCTCGATCTTCTTCTGGCCCGTTATGACGCTGGGGCTTTCGTAGATACGCAACTGCAGGACCCGGCCGGGGCTCTTGATGGGCGTCTCCAGTTGGGGCATGCCCTCAAAGGCGATCATGAGGGTGCTGGTCATCCGCTTATACGCCGGCTTGTCGGCCGGAGCGTCCAGGAACGCGGCGCCCTTCTCCATGAACTCCGCATCCTCGCCCAACTGTTGCGTGAGCGTGGCGACACTCCAAGGCGAACTGTGGGGGATCAGGATGTAGATTGGGCTGATCCCTTCCCAGGGATAGAACACGCCGATGGGCTTGCGGCCAAGTCGATTGAGGGCGGGGATCGCCGACTCGCTGAGGAACTCGTCGAATCCGGCCTTCTGCGCCTCGTTTTCGATTTCGTAGCGGCGCAGTTCATAGTGAGCCCGCGCCGAAGCGCGACTCCGGGCGGCCGCTGCAGATCGTCGCATGTTGGCCAGGCGCTGCCGATAGGCTGCTTCCGATTCGCCGTGAAGCTTCTTCGGCGCGCCGCCCGCCCGCTCGCGTGCCGCCTGTGTCGCCCGAAGGCGCGCCAGTCGCTGGCGATAGGCGGCCTCGGACTCGTCGGGCAACTTGCGCGTCGGGTCCTGGGCAAAGGCGGCGCCGCTCAGAGATGTCAGACCGACGGCACAGGATGTAGTGAGGAATTCTCGTCTTTTCATGGCATGTCTCCTCGTACGCTCGTGGATTTTGTTCTCCGAACCATGCGTATAGATTAGACACCGTCACTTCGTTCTGCAAGGGCCAATGTCATGAACGGTGCGACAAAGGCAGATCATTGAACTGAGCGAAGCCGTGTGATAGCCTGTGGTTCATCGCGGCCTGGGACGTGGCCCCTCGTCACAGTACGCCGTGGTTCTGGAAAGGGATGGACTTGGAAGAGATGCAGAAGGAGACTGGCGGCGGACGCGTGGTGTCCATCGATGCGCTGCGAGGCTTCGATATGTTCTGGATCATCGGTGGGGGAGCGCTGATCGGCAGCCTCGCGAAGGTCTGGCCCCATCCGGCGACGGAGACCATCGAACGCCATCTCCACCATGTCCGATGGGCGGGTTTCCACTTTGAGGACCTGATCTATCCTCTGTTCATCTTCCTCCTTGGTGCCGTCATGCCGTTTTCCATCTCGAGACGGCTGGGGCGGGGCGCGAGTCGGGGGCGACTCTACCTGCACATCGTCAAACGCACGGCCGGACTGATCCTGCTCGGCCTGATCATGAACGGACTGCTGCGCTTCGACTGGCCCAACATGCGTTGGGCCGGCGTGCTCCAGAGAATCGGCTTGTGCTACTTCCTTGCGGCGCTCATCGTGGTGCATACGAAATGGCGCACGCAGGCGGTCTTTGTGGTCGCGGCCCTACTGTTGTACTGGGCGGTGACCATGCTCGTGCCGGCCCCGGGGTTTGGAGCCGGAGATCTGAGCGCCGAAGGATGCCTGTCCTCCTACATCGATCAACAACTGATTCCGGGCAGGCTCTACTATGGTCACGGTGACAACGAGGGTGTCATCTCAACCTTGCCGGCCGTTTGCACGGCGCTGTTGGGCGCCCTGGCGGGCCAGTGGCTCCGCTCGCACCGATCCGGCTCGCGCAAAGTCATTGGCCTGGCTCTTGCCGGTGTTGTGTGCGTTGGAGTTGGCTATGTGTGGGGCTTGGCCTTTCCCATCATCAAGATCCTCTGGACGAGTTCCTTTGTACTTTTCGCCGGCGGCTGGAGCCTGTTGCTTCTGGCGCTGTTCTACGGCGTGATCGATGTACTGGGATTCAAGCGGTGGGCCTTCTTCTTCATCGTCATCGGTATGAATCCCATTACTGTCTATTTCCTACAACGATTTGTCGACTTCAGCGATATCGCTGCCTTTTTCGTCGATGGCCCGGCCGCTCACGCCGGAATCTACGCGCCCCTCGTGTTGCCTTTCGGCGCCGTGATGATCCGTTGGCTCTTGCTGTGGTTCCTGTATCGTCATAAGATCTTCTTCAAGGTTTAGCCGGTTCACTTGATAGGAGCATACGTCATGACGCGACACGCATTACTACTGCACTCGCACCGATCTCGATTCATCCTCGCTGTCCTGTTGATGATGGCGCTTCCATCTCTCGCGCTTGCTGAGAAGTTGGTGAAGTCCACGCAGGTCAGGAAGCAGTTCGCCGACCCAGCGATCGAGTTCAGTTCCGGGCCGCTGTGGGTCTGGAACGATCTGCTGACTCCCGAGCAGATCGTCGGCACGATGCGGGACCTGGCGAGCCAGAAGGTCATGCAGGTCTTCGTCCACCCGCGGCCCGGCCTGATGACGCCGTATCTCTCCGACGACTGGTTCAAGCTGTGGGACGTGGCGCTGCGCGAGGCTAAGAAGCTCGACATGAACGTCTGGATCTACGACGAGAACTCCTATCCTTCAGGCTTTGCCGGCGGGCTGGTTCCCGACGCATTGCCCGAGTCGCGCGGCAAAGGACTCTCGTTGAAAAAGTCCCAGACGCCTCCCGAGCTAAACGACACCATTGTCGCCGTCTATCGACTGACAGACAATGGTTTCGAGGACATCACGTCCAAGCTCCGGGCGGGCGAGACTTTCGACAAGGGTCGGTACATGACGGCGTCGGTGCGTCTGGCTCGACAAGGCGGTTGGTATGGCGGCAAATGGTATGTCGATCTGCTCATACCGGGCGTCACCGAGAAGTTCATCGAGATCACCATGGAACGCTATCGCAAGCATCTGGGTGATCAGTTCGGCAAACGCGTCCCCGGTTGGTTCACCGACGAGCCGCACCTCGCGCCAGCCGGAGGGCTCCATTGGTCGGATCATCTGCCCGAACTGTTCCAGGAGCGCTGGGGATACGACCTGATCGACCACCTCCCATATCTGTCGGAACCGACCGGCGACTGGAAACGCGTGCGGCACAACTACTACAATCTTCTCATCGAGCAGTTCATCGAGCGGTGGGCCAAACCGTGCTACGAGTATTGTGAGAAACACAACCTCGAGTTTACGGGCCACTACTGGGAGCACGGCTGGCCCGGTGCCGGACATGGCGGCGACAACATGGCGATGTACGCCTGGCACCAGCGGCCGGCGATCGATACGCTGATGAACCAGTACAGCGAGAGCGTCAACGCGCAGTTCGGCAACGTCCGGGCCGTGAAAGAACTCTCCAGCGTCGCCAACCAACTGGGTCGCGAGCGCACGCTTTGCGAGGCCTACGGCGCCGGCGGCTGGGACCTGCGATTCGAGGATATGAAGCGGATTGGCGATTGGCTCTATGTCCTTGGCGTCAATACGATGAACGAGCACCTCTCCTACATCACGATTCGCGGCGCTCGGAAGCGCGACCATCCGCAGTCGTTTTCCTACCACACGCCGTGGTGGGAGGCCTACCACGTCATGGCTGAGTACTTCACTAGGCTTTCGCTGGTTCTGTCGCAGGGCCAGCAGATCAACCCGGCTCTGGTCATTGAACCGACGACAACTACCTGGATGTATCAGGGCGCCACGAACCCGAGCGGACGACTGGGCGAGATCGGGAACCGCTTTCAGAAGCTGGTTACGGATCTCGAAGGGGCGCAAGCGGAATATGACATCGGGTGCGAGGACACCATGGCCCGTCACGGGGCTGCCGAGGGCGCCCGCCTACGGGTGGGACAGCGCCTCTACGACACCGTTGTTCTGACGCCTCTGACCGAGAATCTCAACGCCCAAACAATCGCTCTGCTGGAGGCCTACGTGAAGGCCGGTGGGGTCGTGCTGTGCTGTGGTGAGCCTCCCGCTCGCGTCGACGGCGCGCCGTCCGATCGGGGGCTGGCACTCGCTCGGCAGGCTACCTGGAAGCAGGTTCGAGCCGAGGACATCCCTGAGACGCTGTTGGCTCGATCGGGCGGCGATTTCGCCATCCAACGCGATCCGGGCGACCAGGGGATTCTGTTCCATCATCGCCGTGTGGTCGCTGACGGCGAGTTCCTCTTTCTGGTCAACACGAGTATCGACGCGCCCTCAGCCGGCGTGGTCAAGTCCACCATGAAGGGGCTGAAGCAGTGGAATCTGAACACGGGCAAAGTGGGATCCTATCCGTTCGCCAAGACCGACGAGGGGATCGAGGCTCGATTCGAGTTGCCGCCGTCAGGCAGCCTGCTGTTGTTCCTCTCGAAGAAACGCGTCAAGCAGTTGAAGAAGCCTGATCTGGTTACTACCCAGGTCGCAGCGCTGTCGGACGCTGTTGAAGTGCAGCGGCTCGCGCCCAACGTCCTGACCCTTGACTATGTAGATATCACCGCCGGCGGCGAAACGCTGGACGATGTCTACTTCTACCGGGCCAATAGGTTCGCGTTCCAGAAGAATGGCATGGATCGCAACCCGTGGGACAGCGCCGTGCAGTTCAAGGACGAGTTGATCCGCAAGACGTTCAAGCCCGATAGTGGTTTTTCCGCCAGCTACAAGTTCATGATCGAGCACGCCGTTCCGACCAGTCTCGCCATTGTGATTGAGCGGTCTGATCTCTACGCGATCACCTGCAATGGTCAACCTGTGCGGGCTAAGAAGGACGATTGGTGGCTTGACAGGGCCTTTGGTCGGATAGACATCGCCAAGCACGCCAAGGTGGGCGCGAACGTGGTTACGATCAAGGCTCAGCCTTTCACGATCTACCACGAATTGGAATCCGCGTATCTGCTGGGCGATTTCTCGCTCAAGCCGGCCGCTCGCGGCTTCGTGATTGTGCCGACGAAGCCTCTGAAGGTTCTCGCTGGAGAGACGGTGCCCATGCATACTGGCAACCCCGACGGCACGATGTGGCTCAGCGCCGGCGTGGGATTCACGCGTGGCGTTGAGGATCGAGCGCCGTTTGTGGAGCTCGATCTGGGCAGGGCTATGGATTTGGAGGCCGTCAAGATCTGGAACTATAATGAGAAGACACCGCGCGATCTTACGGCCCGCGGCGTACGTGAGTTGCGCGTCCTGGGCTCGGCGACCGGTGAGCCCGATTCCTTCAAGACGGATCTCGGTCGGTTCCGCCTCGCTCGCGCGGGCGTGGAGGCGATTGAACTGCCCTCGAAGAGCCCGCGCTTCCTGAAATTCGAGATTCTCTCAAACCACCACGGCACAACCTATCCGGCCCAGGGCGATCCTCCCGACAATGGCTTCGTGGGCCTGGCGGAGGTTCGGTTCCTCACCCATGGGGGCAAGGCGGTGTCGGAGGCGAAGATCCATCGCGTCTCGGGTGAACTAACTTCGTTCCGGCGTATCGCGGCACACTTGTTGGACGGCAGCGGATTCGTCACCGCTCGCTCGGGCTGGAGACAGCAGGGCCATCCATTCTATGCCGACCGTGTGCGGTATCGCCAGCGATTCGACGCGGGCAAGCGCAGAGGCGCCTATGCCGTTCGCTTGCCCGATTGGCATGGCAGTGTCGCGCGGGTGGATGTCAACGGCAAGACGGCCGGCTACATCACGGCTCCGCCCTGGGAGTGCGATGTCACGAAACGCCTCAAGCGGGGCGCGAATGTGATCGATGTCGTGGTCATTGGCACCCTCAAGAATACGCTTGGGCCGCACCACAACGGCCCGGGCCTGGGCAGTGCCTGGCCCAGTATGTTTCATCGCGGCCCCGAGACGGGCCCGCCGCCCGGGCGCGACTACGCCGGCGTCGAGTACGGCCTGTTCGCTCCGTTCGTTCTGGAGCAAGCGTTGATGAACTAGACGCGCGAACGCTACCGCAAGAGTTCAGGGAGAGACCGATGGCAAAGCAAGAGACCATGACGTCCCGAGAGCGTGTTCTCAAGGCATTGAACCACGAGGTCCCCGACCGCGTCCCCATTGATCTGGGCGGGTTCCAGACGGGGATTCATCAAAAGGCCTATCGCGACGTCCTGGACCATCTGGGCATCGAGGACGACATTGCGATCATGGACCCGGTCCAGCAACTCGCCAAGCCATGCGAGGAGGTCTTGCAGCGTTTCGGCGTGGACTTCCGCTATGTCATCGCCCACGGTCCGGACAGCTTCACCGGGGGCATCGAGAAGAACGAACGGGATGGGCGGCTCTGGCACGATCTCAAAGATGAGTTCGGTGTCGTTTGGTCGATGCCCGACGATCAGCAACTCTACATGGACATCTCGCACCATCCACTGGCGAACGCGACGACGACCGATTTGGCTAGCTATCCGTTCCCCAAGGGAGACGATCCGACTCGCTTCACGGGTCTGCGTGACGAGGCTCTGCGACTCCGCGAAGAAACGCCCTTTGCGCTGTCGACCGGCATTGGCGGCGTCGTGTATGAGATCTGCTGGTACATGCGGGGCCTGGAGCGGTGGTTCGTGGACATGATCAAGAACCCGTCCTTCTGCGAGGCGCTGCTGGACAAGACGTTGGCCTTCTGGATGGGGTACTACACCGAATTCATGGCGCAGATCGGTGACTTGATCGACGTGGTCATGATCGGCGACGACATTGGTGGTCAGTCGGGCCCCCTGTTCTCCCCATTGTTCTACCGCAACGTCGTCAAACCCAGGCAGAAGCAACTCGTCCAGCACATCAAGTCTCTGACCAGCGCGAAGATCTGGTACCACACGTGTGGATCGGTCGTCCCTCTGATTTCCGATCTGATCGACAACGGGATCGATATCCTCAATCCCGTCCAGATCAGCGCGACCGACATGGACCCGGTGATGCTCAAGAAGCGGTACGGTGACGAACTCGTCTTCTGGGGCGGCGGGATCGACACCCAGCACGTACTCAGTTTCGCCAGCCCCGGCGAGGTCCGCGCGGACGTTCGCCGCAATGTGGAGGCCCTCAAGCCGGGCGGCGGATACGTCTTCAACAGCGTTCACAACATTCAGGCCGGCGTGCCCGCCGCGAACGTCGTCGCGATGTTCGATGCGGCCCGTGATTACGGCTTCTACGATTCCGAGTAAGGAGGATGCCCATGGCTCAGACAGATAACCACCCAGCTCAGACCGTCACCCGTCGCGATTTGTTGGCTGGGGCTGGCAGTGCGGCTCTGGCATTCACGATTGTCAAACCCGCGGCCGTGCGCGGCACGCAGGCCAACAGTCGCATCAAGGCGGGTGTCATTGGCACCGGTGGTCGCGGCAGAATGATCACGGGCATGGTCCGTAAGCATGGCGGATACGAGCTAACCGCCCTGGCGGACTACTTCGCGCCCGTCGTTGAGGGAGCGGGCCAGCAGTTCGGGGTACCCAAGGCGCAGTGTTTCTCCGGCCTGTCGGGCTATCAGAAACTCATCGCTTCCGGCGTCGACGCCGTCTTTCTCGAGACGCCCCCTTATTGCTTCCCCGAGCATGTCACCGCGTCGGTCAATGCGCGTCTGCACGTCTACATCGCAAAGCCTCTGGGCTGCGACGTACCGGGTTGCCTGAAGATCGATGCGATGGGCAAGAAGGCGACCGCACAGCGGAAGGTCTTCCTGGTCGACTTCCAGACCAGGACCGATCCGTTCTTCATCGAGGGTGTCAAGCGCATCCGGGACGGCGCCGTCGGGCCTGTCGGCTTGATCAGTTCGGAGTACAACGACGAGAGTTTCAGCGATCCGCCCAAGACCGCTACCATCGCGAGCCGGCTCCAGCGCCTGATCTGGGTTAACGACGAGGACCTGGGGGGCAGCTACCTGGTTAACGCGGGGATCCACGCCGTGGATGTCGGGCTCTGGATCGCCGGGGAGAAGCCGATCAGTGCGACGGGCGCCTCGCGCGTGGTTCGCGCCGACCCCCATGGCGATTCCCATGACGTATATTCAGTGACCTACGAATTCGCCAATGGGCTGATCATGAACCATCGGGGTGAGCACCTCAGGAACCGCTCAGGCTTTCGGTGCGACTGTCTTGCCCAGTGCCGGGATGGGTATCTCGAATCGGGCTATACCTCACACGTTCGTATCCTGGGCAATCGCACGGGCTATCGCGGGGGCGATGTCGAGAACCTCTACCCGCGCGGCGCCGAGCGCAACATCGACACCTTCCACAAGTCCGTCACCAACGGCGTCTACGACAACCCCACGATCGAACCCAGCGTCAACGCGACTCTCGCCACCATCCTGGGCCGAGAAGCCGCCCGCCGTCGAACCAAACTGACCTGGGACGAACTAATCCGCGAAAACCAACGACTGGAAGTAGACCTGACAGGCTTAAAGACCTGAATGCCATGGAGAAGGATCAGGATTCAATCATCAATTTCCCGCATTTCACGCCAAGCGCCAGGGCTAGGTGGAAGCAGATCCCACTCCGGGCCCAAGAGGACATTCTCGCGGCTGTCTGGTGCGCAGAATGCAACAAAGGCACCTCAATGAATCTCAGCGAGGCCCATATCAAAGGCGGTTTCCTCATACTCAAGGGCATTTGCCAACGCTGCGGCCACGATCTCGTCCGCTCTGTAGAACCTGAGGATTGATGTTCCTATGCTGACGGGCTGCTTGCGGCGCAGACAGCAGATCATCTCGTCCACTTCTATGCCAGATCCTTCTGGATAGACACGACGTAGGAGTATGGGTTCTCTCTCAGTGCCTTCTTCTTGTGCTCGTTATACAGTATTCCCATTCCGATCAACGAAACCCCAGCGCCGATGAGCAGCGCGTTCGGAGCGGCGAGACCGATGCCGACCAATGCTGACGAGGTACCTGCAGAAAGGAAGGACACTTTCATCCAACTCCTAGTGATCCATCCAATTCTACTGCTGGTGAGGGCTTTCTTAAGGTCCGAAATCGCAGGGGCCACCTCATTCTGATACCTGTCAGCAACGTACTGTCTCAGGGCATCTACCGTTGGCTCATTTGGTATGTCGCCCGTCAGTTCCTCGATTTTCGTGCGGAACTTTCCGATCTCGTCTCGATGAGAGTTGCGAAACTGCAGAATCGATTGGGCCGGAGTTTGCGGGTCAATCCCGATTTGCTCGACAATGAGGTCAATCATCATTCCCTCTGCAAGTTCCCTAGGTGCGGTGCGACGGGGTCCTCTTCCCCTAAACTCATACTCGTGAAATCCTCCCCGGTAGACGCTCGATATCTCAGAGTCAGCCCGTGCCTTCGAACTCAATCGATGGGACGCAGGTGAGTCGGTTAGAAGTCCAATTCCGAGTCGGTCGGAAAGGCGTGTAGCAAGGAGAGTCATGTAGAAGGAGGCAAACTCGCGGTCAACTCTCATCCACTCTCCTTCCTGCTTGCCCAAGCCCAATGCTCTCATCATATGGCGGACTTCGTAGGCCATCTTCTCCGGATGCAAGCGCGACATGTGGCGAATACTCCTGGGAAGCTTCTGCGGATGGAGATATGCACGTTTTCGTTTTTCCGTGGAGAGCAAGATATTGGCGGCTTCGTCGCTGGACAAGTATCTGACGACATCATCGGATAGACCTTCAATTTCCTCCATTTCGGAGTCCACGCGGAGTGGTATCAATACGCCCTCGTCTTTGAACTCTCGGGCGGTCTTTCCCTTGTAGGGCCTCTCAATAGATGCGGGAACGATGGTCTGAATCATATCCCAGAACAGAGCAGATGTCTTCAGCCAGGCGTCGTCGCGTATATCTATCCATGGGTAATACAGAGCTTGTGTATGCGCCATTGTACCATCCTTTCTGCTCATTCGTGGTGAATCCTACGAATAGGCAAGGCAAATGCGCCTCACCCCTGGAATCGAACGTACTTGGTATTCTCGCTGCCTCAGGCCCGCCTCCAGCACATCTCTGCACCTAGCCTAGGGAAACGCAGTGATGTGGTCAATCTGTTTCTTGCTTTTTGGCTGGGTAGGTCGTTGGTGCCCACTTGGCCGCTCCCTATCACAATGAAGGCATCCGCTGCGTTTTGGGCCCGGGAATGTCGGCAGATGGGAAAGCGAAGCTAGTTCTCTTCGGGAGAACTGGTCTTCCCGGGGGTGCGTGTGGACGCTGGGTAGTGCGATCGATATAAAAGACGCGGGGAGGATTCGGTTGTTCTATGGGAGTGGCTGTTATGATTCAGGCTGAGCGGGTCACGTGTTTGAACGATCTGGAGTGCTGTTCAGGGGCGTATGTGCTGTATTGGATGCAGGGGGCTCAGCGGGCCGAGTGGAACCATGCACTGGAGCACGCTATTGAAAGGGCGAATGGGCTGAAATTGCCCGTGGTGGTGGGGTTTGGCTTGACGGCGGATTTTCCGGAGGCCAACGCGAGGCACTATCATTTCATGCTGCAAGGGCTCAGGGAGACCCAGGCGGCGTTGGAGAAGCGAGGGATTCGGCTGGCTATCCGGGCTGAGTGTCCGACTCGGTGCATCCCGAAGCTGGCGAAGAAGGCGGCTCTGGTGGTTGTCGACGAGGGGCACTTGCGGATCCAAAGACAGTGGCGAGCGGAGGTCGCTGAGAAGGTCTCGTGCAAAATGGAGGAGGTCGAGACGAATCTGATCGTGCCGGTCGAGGCGGCGGCCGAGAAGGAGAACTTCTCAGCGGGGACGTTTCGACCCCGAATCAACAGGAAACTCGAGACTTATCTCGTCCCGCTGAAACATCGCAAGCCGCGCATCAGCTCGATGACTATGAAGCTCCCCGGCCTGGATCTGAGCGATACTGGCAAGGTCGTGAAGGCTCTGAGGGTTGATACTCCAGTTGGACCGGTCGAGGGCTTCACGGGAGGAGCAAAGGAGGCGCACCGCCGCCTGAGGACTTTCATCGAGACCAAGCTCGACGGATACGACACCCGCCGCAACGATCCGAACATCGATGGCGTCTCTAACCTCAGTCCTTACTTGCACTTCGGTCAGATATCGCCGCTTGAGATCGCTCTGAAGGTCCGGGCGGCGGCCCGCAAGGGCGGGGACGCCTTCCTGGAAGAACTAATCGTGCGGCGCGAACTGAGCTCCAATTTCGTCTATTACAATGACCAGTACGACAGCTTCGAATGTCTGCCCCCTTGGGTCCGCCGCACGTTGGACTACCACGCGGCCGATGAGCGGGAATATACCTATTCTTTGGAGGAATTCGAAACCGCGGCGACGCATGATCCGTACTGGAATGCAGCGCAGAAGCAGATGGTGCTGACCGGCAAGATGCATGGCTACATGCGTATGTACTGGGGCAAGAAGATCCTCGAGTGGACGAAGAGCCCCGAGGAGGGCTTCCGCGTGGCCCTGCATCTGAACAACAAGTACGAACTGGACGGCCGCGACCCGAACGGCTTTGCCGGCGTCGCGTGGTGTTTCGGCAAGCACGATCGAGCGTGGGCCGAGCGGCCTGTCTTCGGCAAGGTGCGGTACATGAATGCGGCCGGACTGAGGCGTAAGTTTGACGCGGATGCCTACGTGCAGATGGTCGAACGGCTTTGAGCCCGGCTGATAGAGAGGCGTTGGAATGCGGATCGTTATCGCTGGAGCGACTGGTTTTATCGGGCGTGCTCTTTGTCGCGACCTGGCGGGCGACTATGAGGTGGTGGCGCTGTCACGGGACGCTCGCCGAGCGGCTCGCGTGTTGGGATCGGACGCCCGGGTCGTCGAGTGGGATGGGCGTACGACCAGCGGTTGGGCTGGCGAGGCGGCGGGTGCCGCGGCGGTGGTCAATCTGGCGGGTGAGAACGTTGCCTCCGAGCGCTGGAGCCGGGCTGTGATGAACAGCATTCGTCAGAGTCGCGTTCACAGCGCGCGAGCCATTCTGGACGCTCTGGAGAGTGCCGGTGACAGACCTGCTGCGTTCGTTCAGGGCTCGGCGATCGGTTATTATGGGTCGTGCGGCAATGAGGCGTTGGATGAGGACGCGCCGGCCGGTGAGGGCTTCCTGGCCGATGTATGCAAGGAGATCGAGGCGATCGCGGCACGCAGCGAGACGCTGGGCGTTCGTAGCGTGATCCTCCGGACGGGTGTCGTCCTGGGGCAGGGCGGCGGCGCTCTGCCCAAACTGATGCGACCGTTCCGCTTCTACGTTGGCGGGCACGTCGGCAGTGGGAGGCAATGGTTCTCCTGGATCAGTTTGCGGGATGAGGTCCGAGCGGTTCGATTTCTGCTCGAAGCGAGCGGTGCCCGCGGTGCGTTCAATCTGACGGCGCCCGAGCCGGTCACGATGAAGGCGTTTTGCCGCGCATTGGGCGAAGCCATGGGCCGGCCCGCCTGGACGGCCGTTCCGGGCCCCGTATTGCGTCTGCTGGCGGGGCGTATGGCCGACGAGGTGTTGCTGAGCGGCCAGAGGGTGATTCCAAAACGCCTGAGGGAAGCAGGTTTTGAGTTTGAGCATTCGGCCGCCTCCGATGCGTTGACGGCTATTATTCGAGGAGAATCACATGAGCACTGATTTGCATGACTACTTCGAGGATACGGAAGGGCTTGGCGTTCTGGGGACCGCCGACGCCGAAGGCAGCGTGGATTTGGCCCTATACGGTCGGCCCCACGCGGTGGACGACGAGTCGGTGGCGTTCATCATGGCCGACAGTCTCAGCCACGCCAATGTCACGGCCAATCCTCACGCAACATACCTTTTCGTTGAGCAGGGTCCCGGATATCGGGGCAAGCGCCTGCATTTGACCAAGATGCGGGAAGAGACGGACCCTGAACGGATCGAGGCGGTCCGGCGCGAGAATCGCAAGGGGCACGACTACGGCGATAAGCTGAAATTCCTCGTCTACTTCAAGGTCGAGAAGGTGCGGCCTCTGGTTGGGGGCTGACCAACTCCGATGAGGACATAGGGTTGTTCCGGGCAGGTCTGCGGGGATTGTCCGCGCCAAGGTTGTTTATGTGCCGCTCTGGGGTGCGTATTAGAGTGGTTTTTGCTTGGTTGTTGTGACAAGGTAACCGTTGATTGAAAAAGGGCTTGTGTTACAGCGAGGCTGTGGTGGGTCGTTTTTTGTTCCACGTGGCTTGACACCTTGTTGTGAGGGGGGTATAGTCAGTCTTGTTCTGTGAATGTGAACACAAGTACTAAGTCGCGCCCGGGGTCAGCATGAGATATCACCGGATTCCAGATGAGACTGTGCGGCGGTTGCCCGTCTATTTGCGAGGGCTGATGCTCTCGGCGGAGAGGGGTTGTGATCACATTTCCAGTCAGGCTTTGGCTGAGTGCGTGGGAGTCAACTCTTGGCAGATCCGGAAGGACTTTTCCTACTTCGGCGATTTTGGTACGCCCGGGGTGGGTTACAACATCGAGCGATTGGCGCGGGAGATCAAGAAGATCCTTCGTCTACATGTCATCAAGAAGGCGGCGCTGGTCGGGGTCGGTGATTTGGGCTCGGCTCTGCTGGCCTACCCGGGGTTTCGAACCTACGGTCTGGATATCGTCGCTGCCTTCGATTCCGATGCCCGTAAGGTCGGTAAGATGATCGGCGGCATTCAGGTCGAGGAGATCGTGCAGGTCTCGGCCCTGGAGGAGCGTCAGATCAGTCTGGCGATCGTGGCGGTTCCCCGGGAAGCGGCGCAGGCGACCGTGGACCAACTTGTGGCGGCGGGGATTCGCGGGGTTCTGAATTTTGCCCCTTGCAAGGTCATCGCGCCGAAACGGATCAAGGTCATTACGCTGGATATCGCGATGGAATTGGCCCGGTTGCCGTATTACATGCCGGCCGGTTGAGCGTTGGGAGGAGCAGTCAAGCAGTACGCGTAAAAGGAAATGAGCGGCGTTGCGTGAGGCATCGTCAAAACTGTTTTTGAGGCTTTTTGGAGCCGGGATTGTGCGATGAGTGTAAAGAAGCTAGCGAAGGAAGATTTTGCCAAGTTTGTCGAGGCGCTGATCGAGAAGGACAACGTCATTGGAGTCCAGGCCAAGGGTGAGCGGTTCGATTTCGCTCCGTTGGAATCGGCCCAGGATCTTCGGCTGGACTATGACGTGACGCTCCAGCCCCCGAAGAAGTACTTCCTGCCTCCGAAGGAAGTGCTGATGACCTTCGAGGTCGGCGGGGCGTACGCATCCGAGTACGAGGACGAAACGTTCGTGCTTCTCGGCGTCCATCCCTACGATGTGGTTGGCATCAATCAAATGGACGAGTTGTTCAGTCAGGACAACTACGACACGCACTACATGAAGCGGCGCAACAACGCGACGATCATTGCCTGCGACGTGGTGACTCCGTCGGAGAACGTGTTCGCCTCTTCGATGAAGACGGCTGTGGTGAAAGAGGGATTCGACATCCTGCTGACCGATCTGGGCGACAGCTATGTGGCCGAGGCGGCCACGGAGAAGGGCGAGGCGCTGCTGGCCGGCGCGGCTGAGGCCGATGACGCCGCCCTGCAGGCTCGCGAGGCGGTCTGGGCCAAGAACCAGAAGGCCCTGAACAAGCACGAACTCGAGTGCGACGCCGCCTACCTGCCCAAGCTGCTGGGTCGCTCGTACGACCACAACGTTTGGGATGACATGGCCCGGACGTGCTTCTCCTGTGGTTCGTGCAATCAGGTCTGCCCCACCTGCTACTGCTTCAACGTCCAGGACGATGTGAACTGGGACCTCAAGACGGGCCAGCGCGAGCGCTGCTGGGACGGATGCCTGCTGGACGGCTTCACGAAGGTCGCCGGCGAGCATGAGTTCCGCGATCAGCGGGCGCATCGCTTCCGCCATCGGTTGTACCGCAAGGCGAAGTACGTTCCGGCCAAAATCGGCGGCCAGATCGCGTGTGTCGGTTGCGGCCGTTGCGTCGGGGCCTGCTTGCCCGGGATTGCCAATCCCGTGAGCGTCTACAATCGCCTGATCGATGATCTGGGGATCGGATAATCACTCAAGCGGAGATAACGACGTGCATCTCCCTGTGCTAAGGAGCTTGACGAATGTGTCAGTGTTGTTCTGAAAAGAAAGATATCTATCTGCCGGAGTTGGCGACGGTCGTCAAGGCCGACGCGATGAATGTCACCGAGAAGTATCTGAAACTCTCGATGGACGGCGGTCAGTTTGATTACGTCCCGGGTCAGTTTGTGGAGGTCTCCCTGGCCGGCATCGGCGAAGCGCCGATCACGATCACTTCCTCTCCGACTCAGGAGGGCGGTTTCGAGTTGGTCGTTCGCAAGATCGGCAACGTGACCAACGCCATCCATACGCTCAATCCGGGCGACAAGCTGGGCATCCGGGGCCCGCTGGGCGACGGCATGTATCCGGTCGAAGAAGCCAAAGGCAGAGACGTAGTCTTCATCTGCGGCGGTCTCGGCCTGGTGCCTCAGCGGTCCTTCATTAACTACGTCCTCGCCAATCGCGCCGACTACGGTGAGGTCACGATTCTCCAGGGCACCAAGTGCTTCGATCAGCGGTTGTTCACTGCGGAAATCGCCGAGTGGGAGAATCGCGATGACGTCGTGATGCTGGAAACGCTGGATGAGCCGGACGAGAAATGGAACGGCAACGTCGGCGTCGTGACGACTCTGGTTCCGAAGGTCAAGACGGATTGGAGTTCGGCGGTCGTATCGGTCTGCGGCCCGCCCGTGATGTACAAATTCGTGCTCATGGCGCTCGAGGAATTCGATGTTCCGCATGAGAACATCTATCTGAACCTCGAACGCAAGATGAAGTGCGGCGTAGGCAAGTGTGGTCACTGCCAGATCAACGACATCTACTGCTGCATGGATGGGCCTGTATTCCGTTACTCTGATTTGGCTACGATGCCGGAGGCGATTTGACGATGAGTAAACCAACGATTGCCATATTCGATTTCGCCTGTTGCGAAGGCTGCCAGCTACAGTTCGTGAACCTCGAGGAAGAACTGCTCGACCTCCTCGGCGTCGCGGACGTCGTGGAATGGCGCGAGGCGATGAGTGAGAAGAGCGATGAGTACGACATCGCCATCATCGAGGGGTCCATCACCCGCCTGGAGGATGAAGAGAAGCTGAAGCTGATCCGTAGCCGGGCAAAGGTCCTGATCGCGTTGGGCGCCTGTGCCACCATCGGCGGGGTCAACAAACTCAAAAACAATTTCGACGATCTCGATGAGGTCAAGAAGTGTGTCTACGGCAAAGACGCTTCGAAGCCGCATCTGGCAACGCAGGAGACCAAGTCCGTTGGTGAAGTTGTGGACGTGGATTTCTGTATACACGGCTGCCCCATCGATCGCGCCGAGTTTACCTACATCGTGCGTTGTCTGGTAATGGGCAAGACGCCGGAGATCCCGGAGTATCCGATCTGCGTCGAGTGCAAGGCCAACGGCAACCCGTGCCTGTGGGACGAGGGCCAGGTCTGCCTGGGACCGATCATTCGCGCCGGTTGTAAGGCCCGTTGCCCGTCGAACGGTTTTCGCTGCTTCGGCTGCCGCGGCTACATCGACAATCCGAACGTCGAAGCGGCCAAGGAAGTGATTGATAAGTATGGGCTAAATGTGGACGATCTGAAGACGAAGATGATCCTCTTTGGAAGCAGACAGGAGCCGACGATACATGGCTAATACAGTGAATGTAAACGTACATCATGTGACCCGCATCGAGGGCCACGGAAATATCGTTGTGAACGCCACCGACGGTAAGATCGAGAAGGTCGAGTGGCAGGTGCCTGAGGCGCCGCGCTTCTTCGAGGCGATGGTGCGTGGGCGCAGTTACGAAGATATCCAGACCATCGTAAGCCGCATTTGCGGTATCTGCTCGATCACGCACTCGCTGGCCTCGACGAAGGCCGTCGAGAACGCGATGGGCATCGAAGTGTCGGAGCAGGCCGACATGGTCCGCATCCTGATGCACTATTCCGAGCAACTGCAGAGCCACGTGCTGCACGTCGGTTATCTCGTGTCGCCGGACCTGTTTGGTCTGCCGTCAGTCGTGCCGCTGGCCGCCAAGGCGCCTGAGGTTGTGCTGGCCGTCATTCGCCTGCACCGTTTGGCGAACGAGTGGTCCGATTTGATCGCCGGCCGGACGACGCACCCCGTGACGCTCACGCCGGGTGGATTGACGAAGTTTCCGACCGAGAAGGAACTGCGCAACCTGCAAGAGCGACTCAAGGGTTGTGTTGGCGATCTGACCGCCGTGGCTGAGGCCGTTCTTTCGGTCGCCGGCAACATCCCGGACTTCACCCGTGAGACCGAGTATGTCTCGCTGAAGCAGGACCATCCGCCGACCTACACGTTCTATCACGGCGACATCACCTCGACGGACTACGACGGCACCGTGGCGATCAATGACTGGCAGACCGTCGCCAACGAGTACGTCAGCGATCAGTCGACAGCCAAGTGGACCAAGTGGAATCGTCCCTCGTACACGGTCGGGGCGCTGGCACGCTTCAACAACAACGGTCAGCTCCTCTCGCCGATGGCCAAGGACGTCGCCAAGACGTTCGGTCTCGAAATGGGCTGCTGCAACCCGTTCATGAACAACGTCGCCCAGTTGGTCGAAGCGGTTCATGTGGTGGAAACCAGCATCGCGATGATCGATGAGCTGTTGACCAAGGGCATCAAGCCCGAGAAGGTCAAGGTTACTCCGAAGGCGGGCAAGGCCAGCGGTTGCGTTGAAGCGCCGCGCGGCATCCTGTTCCACGAGTATGAGTTTGACAGCAAGGGCAACTGCGTCGGCGCCGATATCTGCATTCCGACCAACCAGAACCACGCGGCCATTCAGGAGGACTTCGAGAAGTTCGTGCCCGAGATCCTGGACGAAGGCGAGGATGCGATTCGACTGAAGATGGAGATGCTGGTTCGTTCCTACGATCCGTGCGTGTCCTGTTCGACGCACATGCTGGACGTGCAGTTCACGAAGTAATCGGGATCGATGAAGAAGGCGACGGTTGTATTGGGCCTCGGCAATCCGCTCATGGCGGATGAAGGGATCGGGGTCCATCTGATTGAGCGACTGACCGAGGTGGCCCAGAGGTGTCCCGACGTCGATTTTGTCGACGCCGGGACGGGGGGCATGTCGGTCCTGCACTTGATCGAGGGACGCCGCAAGGCGGTGTTCATCGATTGCGCCTTTATGGATGAAGCGGCCGGGACGCTCCGCCGCTTCACGCCCGATGAGGTCCGCAGCCGGAAGGTGCTGGCGCATCAGTCACTTCACGAAGCCGATCTTTTGAAGATTCTCGTGCTCGCCGAGCAACTCGGCCAGTGTCCGGAGGAGGTTGTTATCTTCGGCATTCAGCCGGAGGCGGTCGAGATGCGGCAGGGCCTGAGTGCTTCCCTTTCGGAGCAGACCGAGGCTTACCTCGCTCAGATTCTCGCCGAACTAGGTGTCTGATCGAGTTCGGGATGGTTGACGGGCCCGGCGGGCGAAGCTATAGATAATGTTAGTACATACGATTGAGTGGATAGGCTTACGCTAGTCTAAGGAGACGACATGGGACAGGGCAGGATTCTCATCATCGACGACGACCCTGATATTACTGAGGCGATGAGCGTGGTTCTCGAGAACAAGGGCTACGTGATCGACAGTGCCGCCGACAGCAGCGAAGGTATGGAGCGACTGCAGGCGAATCGGCCGGACCTGATCATCCTCGACGTGATGATGCGGACCTCGCAGGAGGGGTTTGAGTTGTCGCGCAAGTTGAAGAGCACCGCGGAGTACAAGGACATTCCCATTCTCATGTTGACGGCGGTCAAGGACAAGACCGGGCTTGATTTCAAGTCCACCGCCGGCGACGATGCATGGCTGCCGGTGGAGGAGTTCCTCGACAAGCCGGTGAAGCCGGATGTGCTTCTGGATAAGGTAGCGAGCCTGATCCCGAAGTCCTAGATCGTATGGAGAACCTGCTCAAGAGCACCAACCTGGTCCAGCGAGCGTACTGGCTCGTGCGACTGCGATGGGTGGCGATACTCATGTTGGCGATCGCCACCTTCGCGGCGGACCGGTTTATGTACATCGAACTGGCCAAGACGGCGCTCTTTCTCATCGCGGGATTGCTCCTGGTCTACAATTTCATTCTGTACGATCTACTGCGTTACTGGACCTGGGGCAACAAGGAGCCCTCGGAACGTCGGATCGGCTGGGTGCTGACTTTTCAGATCTCGGCCGATCTCCTTATTCTGACGATGATTCTGCATTACGCCGGGGGGATTGAGAATCCCTTCTCGTTCTTCTTCGTCTTCCACATGATTCTGGTGAGCATCCTGCGCTCGAAGTGGGAGAGCTACATCCAGGCGACTTCGGCTGTGATCCTCTTCGGAGGTGTGGTGACGCTGGAAGCCCTGGGGGTCCTGCCTCACCATGGGCTGGTGGGATTCGCCGCCTCCGATCTATACTGCAAGCCGATCTTCGTCTTCGGGTTCCTTTTCGTCTTCAGCGTGACTCTCTATCTGGTGGTCTACATGACCACTTCGATCACCGAGCAACTGCGCGTGCAACAGGATGGTTACGCGCGGGCCAACGCGCTGCTGGAGGAGAAGGACCAGTTGAAGAACCAGTACGTGTTGCGTCTGACGCACGATATCAAAGGCCACTTGGCGGCGATTCAGAGTTGCCTTGAGATCGTCATCAACGGGATGGTGGGGCCCTTGGCGGATAAGCAGATGGATCTGGTGGACCGGGCCCACCGTCGGACGGTCAAGTGCATGGCGTTCATTACCGCGCTGCTGAAGCTGACCCGGATGAAGCTTACCGGGCAACTGGAGATGGAGCGTTTCTCGCTGAAGAACTGCGTCTTCAACGCCTTGGCGGCGGTGCAGAACGGGGCGCGGAACAAGTCGATCGAGGTCACGCACGCCATCGAAACCTCGGTTGACGAAATCCCGGGTGAGGCTGTGCTGATCGAAGAGACGCTGACAAACCTGCTGTTCAACGCGATCAAGTATACGCCCGCGGGGGGCAAGGTTTCGATGACGGTGGTAGAAGAACCAGCCTACGTGCGGGTGACGATTGTCGACACGGGGATCGGTATTCCGGACGAGGCGTTGCCGCACGTTTTCGAGGAATTCTATCGCGCCTCCAATGCCCGGGCGACGGAGCGAGACGGGACGGGATTGGGCCTGGCGTTCGCCAAGGAGGTGGTCGAGCGCCATGGGGGGCAGATCCAGGTCTGTAACAACCCCGAAGCCGGGACGACCTTCAGCTTCACGCTTCCGAAAAACCTGGTTACTGCCTCGGCATGAACGGATCAGCACCCGAGGGCCGCGGTTTGCCCAGCATGTGAATCCGTCCAGGTCCCATAGACCGAATGTTGACTGGGGCGGGAAGGGCAATTTATTCGGATTTTTCTGAATTCCACTCAAGTTCTTTCGATGCCCCGTCCGATAAGGGAGATGAGCTAGATTGGAGCGTTGTTGGCAAAGACTGTGATGTGGCTCGCTTGCGACGGACCGAAGCGAATGCCTACGGGGAGTTGAGGCAAGCCGCGTACGAACGTTCCCTTATAATCTTTCACCATCCTTGGCGCGGTAGCAGCTTGCTGCTACCGCCTGCTTTTTGCGCTCATCTGGGAATGCAAACTATTTGTGTGGGAGCCCTGATCGCTATGGGACTGGCAAGGATTCTAATCAAGGCCTATTACGAGCAATTGCACGACCAGATGGCGGCCGATCGCGATCGTCTGGCCGAGCGGATCGATCAACTTCTGGCTGGTGAGCTTGATCGGCAGGGATTGGGCTCTATGGATGTCGAACGCCTGGATGCGTATCGCCAGGCGTCGTTGGCGTTTATCGATGAGCGGATCGAGACATACAATCCCATCGGGGTCCAGTACACGTTCGATCGACAGACAAATCACCGGGCGGCGGACCTGGAGTTCGAACTCGACTGGTACAACAGCCGAGAGGAATTCGAGGAATTGGTCGCGGCCGCCAAGTCGCTGGCGTCCGGCGCGTCTGAGGATGCATTGCCTGATCTGGTTGTGCGGCTGATCGGCGAGGTCGGCGCATTCCCGGACCGGAGCATCATACGCGACTACGCCAAGGCCCCCGCGCTTCAGAAACTACCCGACTACGTCGTTGCCTGCGCCATCGAGCGGTTGATATGCGGTCGTGACACCCCGGCGGGGTGAACCGCCCGATTCGCCCTCGAAGGTAGCGGCGTCGACGTTGTACGGTGTACTATTCTCGGACCTGCGATGTCCGACTTATCGTTGACTTAATTGCCTAGTTTTGCTATCCTGTGTGTTGTGTCTCCTTGCTCGCCTTGTGAGGGTGGTGTTTTTCGATGATGATGACGAGCCGGCCGTTGCGTGCCGCGACTCGGGAGGATGCCGGCCATAATGCAACTCTCCAACACGCGTCTCGGCCTCTATCTGCTCGTGCTCGTCCTTGCTCTGGGCCCGTCGGTCCAGGGGCAGCGCATCTTCATCAACGAGTTCATGGCCGGCAATTCAACATCGCTCCAGGACCCACAGGGCCAGTACGACGACTGGATCGAGATCTACAATGCAGGTTCCGACCCGGTTGATTTGGCGGGGATGTACCTCACAGACGATCTGAATGACCCAACGAAATGGCGGATTCCCGACGGTGACCCGGCGACGTCTGTTCCGGGGCATGGCTATCTTCTCATATGGGCCGACGGCGACATTGACCAGGGAACACTGCACGCGCCATTCAGGCTCAGCCGGGGCGGTGAGGCTGTGGGCTTGTCCGACACTCAGGGCGGCCTGGTGGATTCCGTGACATTCGGCGCCCAGGAAGACGACATCTCTCATGGTCGTGTACCTGATGGGGGCTCTCAGTGGCGCACCCTGAGTGCCGCTACGCCGGGTGCTCCCAACCAGGCAGCGGCCGGTCACATCCTGATCTCGGAGATCATGTACCATCCGCACCACTCGGCCTATCAAGCCGAGGTCACCAATCGCGAGTGGATTGAACTACTCAATGACGGCGGCGCCCCGGTCAGCCTGGCGGGCTGGCAGTTTGCCGATGGGATCTACTTCACGATACCCGACGTTGTACTTGGAGCGGGAGAACGTCTCGTCGTCGTCGCCGCCGATGAGGAGGCGTTCAGAGCTGCGCACCCAGGTGCCGAACCGGTCGTCGGGGGATGGACCGATTGGCTGAGCAATTCTGGGGAAGTTCTTGAACTGGTCGATGACATGGGTGTTGTGGTCGACCGAGTGGAGTACTCCGACGAGGGAGACTGGGCCCAGCGTGAACTGGGGCCCGAGGACCATGGGCACCGGGGATGGCGCTGGCGCAATGACCACGATGGGCAGGGCCACTCGTTGGAATTGGTCGATCCGGGACTTCCCAACGATCGCGGCCAGAACTGGGCGGCCAGTCTTCAGCCCGGCGGCACGCCGGGGCGGGTGAACTCTGTTCACCGAACAGATGGTGTACCGCTAGTCCTGGACATGGCTCACACGCCATGCATCCCCCATTCGGACGAATCCGTTACGGTTACGGCTCGCCTTCTCACCGCGGAACAAGAGCATCTGGAGGTCACACTCAGCTACCGCATTAATGGTCAGAGCGATTTCGCGACGGTTCCGATGGGCGACGATGGGCAGCACGGAGACGCCGAACCCGGGGATGGGCTCTTCGGGGCCGAGATCCCGCCCCAGGAGGATGGGGCAATCGTCGAATTCTATGTGCAGGTGGCTGATGCTATGGGCCGCTCAAGAACCTGGCCTGCCCCGGCTGTGGTGGACGGATCGCTCGAGCAGGCGGCCAACGCGCTCTACATGGTTGACGACTCGTTCGATGCCGACGCGCCGTGGGAGCCGGGCGATCAGCCCGTCTACTCTCTGGTCATGCGTGACCGCGATCGGGCGGAACTCGAGGACATCAGCGATCGCGATTACACAGGTGATCTCTTCGCTGCCGAGCCGATGAGCGATGCGCA
>JANQFY010000275.1 GCA_028277585.1 Sedimentisphaerales bacterium | reverse complement strand
CAGATCGTCGCCTTCGATGACCTCGATCGTGTCGGAGTCGTAGGCGTGGCGCAGGATGTCGCCGTCGCCGTTGGTCAGATACACCGAGCCATCGGCCGGATCAACGACTAGCGAGCGGCACAGCGTGCGGTAGTCTTCACCTTTGCCGTCCTCGCCTTGCTTCGAGACCGGGCCCAGATCTTTGAGTTCCTTCGTCTTCAGATCGTAGGAGATGAAGTAGCCGACCGGCCAGGTCAGCCCGTACAGGCGACCCCGGCGCGTATCCATTGTCATCGAAAGAATGCCCTCGCCGCGCGGCGCCGTCGCCAGGTCTTCAAACGTGCCCTTGTCCATGTCGTACGCCAGGAAGTGACCACCCGGATAGGGTTTGTAGCCTTCTGGCGGCACGCCGATCTTTTCCATCCCGTCGATGATGCTGTAGTAGCCCACGTGCGTGGCGAAGTAGAGCTTGCCCTTGCTCTCCACGAAGTTGACGTGCGACTTGCCCTGGGCGATGGTCTTGGCGCCTTTCTCGCCGCAGGCTTCGGTGAGATCGCCCAGGTGCTTGATGGTGTCGGTCTTCGGATCGTAGGAGTACATCTGCGCCCCGATCTCATAGGATTCCGAGCAGAGTACATAGTAGATCTTACCGTCGCTGGCGGTCCCCATCCCGTTGTAGGTGTCGTGCGCGAGGTCGAATCCGGTGTCGAAGGTGCGGGCGATCAGCTTCGCGTCCCGGCCGGGCAAGCCCAGTCGCTTGCCTCCCGCCGATTCCCCGCAGCCGCAAACCAGCAGCGACATGCCAATGACAAGGAGTGCTATCCACAGTGCTCTCGCGATTGCTGATTTCGTACGCGTGTGCCTTCTGTTGATGCTCGCATGTGCCATCTTTGGGTCTCCCTTTGCTTGTTGTGTCAACTGCACCCGGTGTTCCGCACGTCCGTGTAACGACCGGCATTATAGCGAGCCTGGCGGCCGGGCTGTAGGAAAAACCGCCAGGGGCGGCTTCTTCTCTGGGGACCTTGTGACAGACAGCCGGGTGTACCGTTCGCTCGGAAGGAATTTCTTGCCTGTCGCGTGGGCCGGTGCTACCATGAACTCACTTGTGTGTGAAGGAGACTGCGATGGATGCAAGAGCGGCAAGGGTCGCAAGCGGAAACACCGGTTCGCTTCTTCGGCGTGTGCTCATAATCCTCTTCGTTTCCATCCTCGGTACCGGTGGGGCGATGGCTGCGGTGCCGGAGATGGGTTGGAAGGCCGGCCTGGCGCGCACGGTGGTGACGCCCACCGAATCGATGTGGATGGCTGGCTACGCCGCCCGCACCAAGCCGTCGGAGGGCAAGATCCACGACCTGTACGCCAAGGCGCTGGCGCTGGAGGACGAGCAGGGCGGGCGTCTGGTGGTCGTGACGCTCGATCTGATCGGGATCGACCGCGCCATGCGCGACTGGGTTGAGAAGGAGGTCAAGCGGCGTTACGATCTGGCCCCCGAGTGCTTGCTGATCAACGCGTCCCACACACATTGCGGCCCGGTGTTGCGCGAGACCCGCTACTCTATCTATGGCAGTTCGTTCTACGGCTTGTCTCCCAAACAGATGAAGCAGTGTCACGCTTATTGTGATCGGCTTCGGGGTCAGCTGGTCGACCTTGTCGGCGCGGCGATCAAAGACCTGTCTCCGGCTCGATTGGATTACACGCATGCCCGCGCCGGGTTCGCCATGAACCGTCGTTTGCCCACCGAGCATGGTTTCCGCAACAGCCCCTATCCTGACGGACCGGTCGACCACGATGTCCCTGTCCTGAGGGTGGACAGCCCCGAAGGTCAGTTGCGCGCCGTTCTGTTCGGCTACGCCTGTCACAGCACGACGCTGAGCTTCTATCAATTCTGTGGGGACTATCCCGGTTTCGCTCAGGCGTACCTCGAAGAGTCTCATCCAGGGACCGCCGCGATGTTCATGGCCGGCTGCGGCGCCGATCAGAACCCGTATCCGCGCCGCAAGGAGCATGGTCTCCAGTTGTGCAAGCAGCATGGTCGCGCCTTGGCCAACGCGGTCGATACGGCGCTGGAAGTGAAGCCCAAGCCGATCCGTGGGCCGCTCCGAGCCGCGATTGAGGAGGTCACGCTGGACTTCGCCGAGCCGCCCAGTCGGGCGACGCTCGAGCAACAAGCCCAATCGAGCAACAAGTACGAAAGCCAGCACGCCGGGTTCCTTCTCAAGCAGTTGGAGCACGAAGGCAAGATCACGTCCACCTATCCCTATCTGGTCCAGGCGGTTCAGTTTGGCGATGATCTGACCCTGATCGCGATGGCCGGCGAGGTGGTGATCGACTTCGCGCTGCGTTTCAAGCGGGAACTGGCCGGCCCGGTCGTCTGGGTCGCAGGTTATTCGAATGATGTGTTCGGCTATGTCCCTTCCTTGCGCGTCTTGAAGGAAGGGGGCTATGAAGCGGGCGGCGCCATGCGCTATGCGCCCTTGCCCGGCCCGTTCGCGCCGGACGTCGAGGATCGGGTTGTCCAGGCTGTGCACCGTCTGGCCGAGAAGGTCAGAGTGACTCAAGGAAAGTGACATATAGGGTGGGTTCTCAACCCACGCGCCAAATATAAGGGCCGGGCCAAGCCCGCGCCACAGAATCAGAGGAATCAAAGCTATCCAGAAAGGACGGGAGATGAGTCAAAGCCACATGACCCGACGACAGTTCGTCACAACCGCGTCACTGGCGGCGGTCGCCTCGCAGACCGTTCCGGCCTATGGCAACGTTAGCCGGAGGGCGCGCAAACTGGCGCTGCTGGGTGGCAAGCCCGTTCGAGCCAAGGACTTCGCCCATTGGCCCATCTGGGATAAGAACGCCGACGAAGAGGCGGTCGTCTCCGTGCTGCGCAGCGGCGTCTGGTCGCGGGCCAAGGTCGTCGCGGAGTTCGAGCGCGAGTATGCCGAACTGCTTGGCGCCAAGCGCTGTCTGGCGACCACACACGGAACGACGGCGTTGCTGACCGCGCTGCACTCGTTGGGAATCGGCGTGGGGGATGAGGTGCTCGTCGGACCCTACACATTTATTGCGTCGATCAATGTGATCCTCCTCTCCGGCGCCTTGCCGGTCATGGTGGATACCGACCCCGAGACGTTCCAGGTCAATCCCGACAAGATGGAAGCGAAGATCACGCCCAATACCAAAGCGATTCTGCCCGTGCATATCCTTGGCATCCCGGCCAACATGGACAAGGTCATGGCGATCGCGAAGAAGCACAATCTGCTCGTGGTCGAAGACGCGTGCCAGGCCTGGCTGGCCGAGTGGCGGGGCAAGAAGTGCGGCACCATCGGCGATCTGGGGTGTTTCAGCTTCCAGAATTCCAAGCATCTAACCTGCGGCGAGGGTGGGGCGGTGGTCGGCGACGACGATGCGATCATGGACATCTGTCACTCCTATCACAACTTCGGCAGGCCCTACGGTCAGTCGATGCTTTCGCTGAGCGGCTGGGTTCGGTTGGGCAGCAAGTGCCGGATGACGGAGTTCCAGGCCGCAATCCTGCTGGCCCAGATGAAACGGCTCGAAGCCCAGGCGCAACGCCGGTGGGAGAACGCAGCCTATCTGACATCCAAGATCAAAGACATCCCGGGGATCGTCCCGCACAGGCTCTACGACGGCGTCACCCGCGCGGCGTACCATCTGTATCCTTTCCGGTACAAGAAGGAACAGTTCGGCGGCGTCCCGCGCGCGAAATTCCTGGCCGCCGTACAGGCCGAAGGCATCCCCTGCTCCGGTGGCTACGGGCCGATCAATAAGGACCCCTTCTTCGAGCACACGCTAAGTTCGCCGAACTTCCAGAAAATGTATTCCAAGGAAGAACTGGATCGATGCCGTCAGCAGAACCACTGCCCCGAAAACGAGAAGCTCTGCAAGGAGGCGGTCTGGTTCTATCAGAGTCTCCTGCTGGGTACGAAGGCGGATATCGACGACATCGCCAACGCCATTGCCAAAGTCTATGACAACCGCAGCAAACTTCTCTAGTGGAGAGCTTGGAAATGGATAAGAGCACGATGACCCGACGACAGTTGATGGGCGCCGCGTCGGCCGGTGCCTTGACGATGTTGGCGCCCGGTGCAATTCACGCGAGCGCCGCCCCGGCCGGGCGGGCCGGCAAACTGGCGCTGCAAGGTGGACGGCGCGTGCGGACCAAGCCCTGGCCCTCCTGGCCCGTCTGGGACAAGGCGGCCGAGAAGTCCGTGCTGTCCATCCTGCGCAGCGGCGACTGGTTCCGGGGGCGCGGCGAGACCGTCTCGAAGTTCGAGGCCAAGTACGCCGAACTGCTGGGCGCCACGCGCTGCACCTGCACGGTCAACGGAACCAACGCGCTGCTGACGGCGATGCATGGGCTCGATGTCGGGGTGGGCGACGAGGTCATCGTCTCGCCCTATACGTTCATCGCGACCTACAATGTGATCATCGGTTCGACTGCGCTGCCCGTCTTTGCCGATACGGACCCTGAGACGTTCCAACTTGATCCCGACACCATCGAGGAGCGGATCACCGATCGCACTCGCGCGATCATGCCCGTTCATATCCTGGGCATCCCCGCCGACATGGACAAGATCATGGCGATCGCCAAGAAGCACAATCTCGTGGTCATCGAGGACGCCTGTCAGGCCTGGCTGGCCGAGTGGCGGGGCAAGAAGTGCGGCACGGTGGGCGATCTGGGCTGCTCCAGCTTCCAGAACTCCAAGCACTTGCCCTGCGGCGAAGGCGGCGCCGTGGTCGGGAGCGACGAGGAGTTGATGGACCGGATTCACTCCTACCACAACTGCGGCCGGCGCTACGGCAGCGTCCAGGGATCCAGCCAGTATCCGATCATCGGAACGAACCGCCGGATGACCGAATACCAGGCGGCGATCCTGCTCAACCAGGTTCAACGGCTCGAAGCCGATACCGAGCGGCGCTGGAAGAACGCGCGGTATCTGACTTCAAAGATCAAGGACATCCCAGGGATTGTGCCGCACAAGCTCTACGATGGCGTCACTAAAGCGGCGTATCATCTCTATCCCTTCCGCTACAAGAAGGAGCACTTCAACAACGCGCCGAAGGCTCGCTTCCTGGCCGCCCTGACGGCTGAGGGTGTCCCGTGCATGGGTGGATACGGTCCGCAATACCGCGACGGATTGATCGAAGTGGCGCTGAACTCCAAGAACTTCCAGCGGAGTTTCTCGAAGGCTCGACTCGACCGTTATCGCGAGGAACTGCACTACCCGGGCAACGATCAGCTCTGCGAAGAAGCCGTCTGGCTCAGCCAGTCCCTCCTGCTGGCGAAGAAACGCGACATGGACGACATCGCCAACGCGCTCTTGAAGATCTACGAGAATCGCGACAAGCTGGCGTAGATGATGGTGAATGAGTTCTTGGGGTCGAGCGGGACACCGTGCAGCGACGCCTGGCGCCGATCATGGTGTGGTCTGCAGCGCCCGCTCGGCCTGGAGCATGACAGCCGCTTCGCTCCAGACGAGTTGCTTGATGAGGCCCAAGGAGACCTTCGTGATCCCCATGCGGAAGACCCGCTCCTCCACGGTTGAGGCGATCGCCCGCGCCGTCTGGCGGGGGATCGACAAGCGATTGGTCAGGTCGGAGACGATCTGAGCCTTGTTCCAGGGTTGGCGACTCTCCGGCGGGTTCATCTCGCCGAATCTCTGGGCGTCGGCCAGGTCGTTCATCTCCAGGGAGACCACTTCCGTGCGGGCTCGCTTGAGACGGCGCTGGAACGTGTGTTGAGTCAGCGCCAGGGCGGCCTCCTCTTGCCCGGTAGCGGTCAGCACCGCCTTGATCATCGAATAGATCTCGTGCGTGTTGACGGTGCGCCGGTTCGGCTTGTTGTAGAGATAGAAAGTCACCACTTCCGCCATGTCCTCGGCGAAGATGATGTCGCCCTGTCCGACGGACGTCAGGGCGTGATTGATGGCGCCGATCACCTTCGTATGCAGATAGGCTTCGGTGGTCCCATCAGCCTTCTTGACTCGCAGTTGCCTCTTCATCTGTGAATGATTGCCTCCCTGCAAACTTCAACAGCCACGCCGGCTAGCGTGCCCCACCCAATTTGAATTGCGCATTGGCGCTACTGCGACCTATTGGTCGAACAGCTTCAGTTGCTCGGTCGATTCCGTGTCGTGGATCGCCTTGGTTACTTCGTCGAGTAGCTCCCCTGCGTCCTGGAACTGCCGATACACGCTGGCAAAGCGAATGTACGCGACCTTGTCGCGATGACGCAGGTGCTTCATGATGCACTCGCCGATGAACGCCGAGGTGACCTCTTTGTCGAACCGTTTGAAGATGTCCTCTTCGGCCTTGTCGGCAATCTGCTGAATCTCCTCGGCCGAGACGGGCCGCTTATAGCAGGCCTTCTGTAGGCCGGATATGACCTTCTCCCGATCGTACGGCACGCGGGCCTTGTCCTTCTTCACCACGTGCAGCTTGAAGCTCTCACTCGTTTTCTCGTACGTGGTGAAGCGCCGCTTGCACGCCAGACATTGACGCCGGCGCCGGATCACACGACCGGCGTCGCTCGAACGGGAATCAACGACCCTATCCTTATCCTCTTTGCAGAAAGGACACCTCACAGCCCCGGCTTACCTCCTTTTCCAGGGACCCCCTTGCTCATCATTTTCCCCGGCGACCTCTGTTTCGTGAATACGCGGCACAGACCCACATCTAGTTATGGTCTCAATTGTATGCTCAAGATGTGGGGTGTCAAATGAAATGTGTGTGGGGCAGGCGTTGCTCCGTATTCGGGTCCGCGTCGACGAGGCAGTTCGCAGGGCTCTCAGTGCGCCTGCTCAACCAGCGCATGGAAAAAGGCCTCTGTGTGGGCGCACAGAGGCCAACTCGGAAAGAAACTCACATAGCCCCCCCAGTAGGCTGTCGCGTGTGACTGCGTAAGTGTCCCGAGTAGGAGTCGCAGGCAGAGCCTGGCGTCTTTGTTTCTGTATCAGTCATCCGCGTTTCGGCCGCTATTGGTGTTCCCTTCGGCCACTTAAAGTGTAATACATAAACGGCGCAAGGCAAACGGCGGGCGAGAGATTCTTGGGGGCCTCTCCCAGGCGGTGCGCCCCGTCGCATGTTGCACTCGGGGCGCATGAAGTGGATTGTACTTGGCAGTCAGCCTGGTGTTACGCCTCTTCTATGGTGGCGGTGCTGCGCAGTTGATCGAGGTACTCGCCGAGGACCTCTTCCTTCTTCTGTTCTCTCAGTTCCTCGGCGATCTGCTTCTTGACCTCTTTGAACTCCGGTATCGTGGCCGGGCGTCGGTCGTACACCTTCGCAACGTGGAACCCGAAGCGCGTGCGGAAGACGTCACTGACCTGCCCCGGACTCAGATTGAACACGACGTCCTCGAATTCCTCGACCATCTGGCCCCGCATGACGAAGCCGAGGTCGCCCCCGCTGTCGCCGCAATCGGTGTACTTGTCGACGACCGATTCGAAGGCGGCGCCGTTCTTGATCTCGTCATGAGCCTGGCTGATCAACTGGACGGCGGTCTCCTCGTCGGTCTGCCAGTTGACGTACTTGACGATATGCGCCACGCGGACTTGTTCATCCGACTTGAATTGTTCCTTGTTCTCTTCGTAGTGCTGATGGGCTTCCTCGTCCGAAGGCTCCGGCGCGCTCTCATAGACCTCGTTGATCTTGCGCTCGGTCTTCATCTGAAGCTCGATCATCTCTGTGATCTTCTCGTCGCTGTCGAGTCCCAGTGCCTCGTAGAGCGCCTCGGGCTTTTCGTACTGCTCCTTTAGCTTGCCCAGCGCCGCTTCGATCTCCTCGGCCGGGATGTCACTGCCCTTGTCCTTGGCCTCCTGGCGCAGCAGCACGCGCTCGAGAACGTTCTCGCGCGACCATTCGAGCAACTGGTCCTCGCGCTCCTTGGGGTCCTTGTCGGCAAAGACCTCCTCGTAGCGGGGGCGCAGGCGTTCGGCCTCTTCCTGAATCTCTTTCTCTTCGATCTTCTCGCCGTTGACAATCAGCGTCATGCGTTGCTCCTCTTGGTCGGTTGAGTGATCATCCCTTGGCCTTGGCGAACCAGTCGGGGTCCTGGGCCAGTTTGTCGCGTGCTTCCTGGGTCATCATTTCAAAGGCCGGGTGCGTACTATCCCACGCCCGTTCGGCAAACGGCGTGTTGCGCATCTTCTCGATCTCAGACGCCGCCTCGTGGAAGTAGCTGCCATAGATGTGCAGCGAATCACTGATATCGACGTAGCGTCCCACCCGCACAGGTTGGCCGCACTTCTCGGCAATGCCTTCGGCGATGGTCTTCTGCAGATCCGTCAGGGCGTAGACATTCATGAACCAGGCTTTGTACAGGTCGCGGCTGCGCCAGTGCGTATTCATATTCAACGAGAGCTCTCCGCTCTCATCCGCCACCAGCCGGCACCAGATGCGCTGCAGGCAGGGCGGGTCATCGGTCTGAGGATCGGCCGTCGGCATCCAGGTGATCGCCTGGGCCCGTCGGGTATGGCCCGCGTCCGCCAGGGCGTCGATGATGTACTGGATCTGATTGACCGCCTTGAAGGGCTTGGGCGAATTGGCGTCGCGCAGCTCTTCGACGGGGCAATAGGAGAACAGCCGCTCATGGTACGTGTAGGTCCACTTGCCCGCGGCCGGGTCGATCCAGTGGTCGTGGATGCCTCCGACCACTTCCTGGCGATAGGCTTCGAGTTCCTCGGGGCCGCCGGGGAAGTTCTTGTGAATCCGGGGCTCGTTGAACGGATTGGTCACGGTGACCATGACCGTCGCATCCTTGCTGGGTGGATCGTCGGGCTTGTCGTACTGGGTCTTGACTTCGAAACCCTGGTCCCAGACGGCCAGCACGGCCTTCTCCCATGCCTCGGGCAGGCACTCGGCCGCAACGGCAATGACGGGGATCTCCCCCGTAGTGGTTGTCGTCGTCATCGTATCGGCTCCACGGTGAATGGTTGCGTTCCAGGTCTTTGTTTGAGGAACATGCTGATGTCCAATTCCTTCTCCGTGACCTTATAGTTGCGCCAGAACCGTTCGGGCATCTCTTCGAGCATCTGCTTGGCGCGGAAGGCGTACTTGCTCTCGGGCCATTTCTGGAGGATCTGGCGGCAGCCATCGACCATGAGCTTGAAATGGGTCATGGGCAGTCGCCCGATGCTGCGTCCGGCGGTCGCCACGGGCAGAATCCGCTGGGCCTCAAGATCCTCGATCTCGCCGAGCCG
>JANQFY010000185.1 GCA_028277585.1 Sedimentisphaerales bacterium | reverse complement strand
GGCCGGAGCCGAATTGGCGCAGGGGTTTGTCGATCGTACCCGTCTCGGCGGCGACCGCGCCATGGACCAGCGCCAGATAGGTCTTCTGCACCGTCCGCGATTCGAATTGCTGGTTGAGCCAACGATGGGACGCCGCGTTGCGAGCGAAGGCGATCACGCCACTGGTGTCCTTGTCGAGCCGGTGGACAACGTAGAGCCGCTCGTCACGCTGTTGGCAGAGGGTCTCGAACAGCGACCCGCTCCGCCCATCGCGCGCCGGGATCGCCGCCAGCCCCTCAGGCTTGTCGACCACCACCAGATCATCGTTCTCAAACAGCGTCGAAATCACAGCGCCAGACCAATTCCCAGACCCCTTATTGTACTTTGGAGCCAAAAACTATAATAAGCCCCGGCAAGTTATACCAAAGTACAACAAAGAAGTAAAACTCTACTGCAAAAGCACTTACATCATTAGCTATAAGATAGGCTATGTACTTGCTCACGCCCTCAGATTCTCTTATTATAATTTCGAAGCAAAAAGTATAATAAGAGAATCGTTATTGAACGAAAGTATAATAGCATGAAACCGGCTGAGATACACAGTCCGAGCTTCGGGGCCCTAACAGCCACTATCGAAGGCGAGATGGCGTTTGTTCCCAGTAATCTACCGCCTCACCTTGAGTGGACTACGGAACTGGTGCAGGCGCTCTCCGAGGCCGATCGCGCCATCGGTCAACTCCACGGGATCGGCCTGAACCTGCCCAACCCCAATCTCCTGATCGCCCCGTTCATGCGTAGAGAGGCAGAGATGTCCAGCAAGATAGAGGGCACTCAGGCCGAAGTGAGAGACATCTACCTCTTTGAAATGCAGGAATCGGATGCGGCAGCAGAAGCACCGGACGTCAGAGAGGTTTCGAATTACGTCAAGGCTTTGGACTACGGCCTGAGGCGCAGTGTCGAACTACCGGTCTGTCTCCGAATGATTCGAGAGTTGCACGGGATTCTCCTTGAAGGTGTTCGAGGAGAGAGAGACCGACCGGGAGAATTCAGGCGAAGTCAGAATTGGATTGGCTCGCACGGCTGCTCGATAGGCGAGGCGCGATACGTTCCTCCCCCTGTCGCCGAGATGCAGACATGCTTGAATGCTCTGGAAGGATTCATCAATCCCGGTGGGAATAGCGTGCCTGTTCTCGCCTGGTTGGCGATGGTCCATTACCAATTCGAAGCAATCCACCCCTTCCGCGATGGCAACGGTCGTATCGGCCGGCTCCTCATAATCCTGTTGTTGTGCTCAAGGAAGATCCTCGACAAGCCGTTGCTCTATCTCAGTGCGTACTTCGAACGCCATCGCGAAGAATACTACGAGAAATTGCTGCGCGTCAGCACCTACGGGGAATGGACTTCGTGGATTCTCTTCTTTCTCCGGGGCATTGTGGAGCAATCACACGATGCATTCGAGAGGTCGAGACAGTTGATGGGATTGCAGCAACTCTACCAGCAGCAAATAGGTACGAAGCGTTCCGCTCTGCAGATTCGACTGGTGGATCTGCTCATTGAACGCCCCGTGATCACGACTGTTCTCGTGAGCAGGCAGTTCGACGTCACGTATCAAACAGCCAAGAACAACATCAATCGCCTCATAAGGATCGGCATCCTGAAGCAACAGGGGACAGCGAAACGCAACAGAATCTATGTAGCTGAGGGGGTCCTTGAGATCATCAGCAGCCCCTTTGTCGGGTAGCGGAACCTCGCTCTTAAGAAGAGTCGCTAAGTGGTATACGTATGAGTAGCAACCGGTTTTTCGTATCAGAATCGAGCATTGAGGGCGATCGGGTCACGCTGGGCGCCGAGCAGGCGCACCAGATCCGCCATGTGCTCCGGCTCCAGGTTGGCGCGGAGATCGTCGTACTGGACGGGGTCGGCTCGGAGTATGACGTGACCCTGACAGCCGTCGGCGGGCGCGAAGTGACTTGCCAAGTGACGAGCAAGCGGCCCGCCCAGGGGGAGCCCCGCCTCCAGATCACCCTGTTTCAGAGCCTGCTGGCGCGGGAGAAGTTCGAGTGGGTACTCCAAAAAGGCGCCGAGGTGGGCGTTGCCCGTTTCGCGCCGGTCGCGACGCAACGCAGCATCATGCGGGCCAAAAAGATCGACGAGAAGAAGATGACCCGCTGGCGCCGCATTCTCACCGAGGCAGCCGAGCAGTCCCATCGAGGCAGAATCCCCGAGCTGGAGCAGGCGATCGATTTCGACGCCGCCGTGCCAAGGCTCAGTGAATTCGACTGCGCCCTGATCGCCGCGCCGGGCGACGAATTCGACGCGTTGGGAGAGGCGCTGGCGCAGCCGAAACAGGACATCACATCGATCGCCCTGCTGATCGGCCCAGAGGGAGGATTCGCCCCTGAGGAGATCGAACTGGCCCGCGAAAACGGAGCGATCCCGATCAGCCTGGGCCCGCGCGTCCTCCGCACCGAGACCGCCGCAGTCGTCGCGTCGGCACTGATCCTATACGCCGCGGGCGAGATGCAACCCGGCAAGGACCGCTAGATCCTTGTGAGAGACCCTTCGATCCACTAGAATGGATCGAGAAGTGCAATGCCCGAGTGCGGCTCCTGACGATCTTGTGGAAGGAAAACGCATGTCTCGATACCGATCGAACGCCGTCTTGCCCCTGGCGATCATGCTTGTCCTCGTTACGCTCGCTTCGAACCTCTACGCCGCCGGGAGTTTCCCCCCCGTCATCGGTTCAGCGCGGGATGAGTACACGCGTCTGGAGCAACTGATCGATTTCTACCGCACCCACGAGATGCCCCAACGGCTCAAGGACGAAGCGATCCGCCGCGACGCGCTGATCTGGACGACCGACCGCGATCCGTTGGATATCATGCTGCGCCGCACCAGCGCCTTGCTCGAGCATCTCAAGGGCATGGATGGGGCGCCGGTTCTGGAGCGGCAATCGACGCGCATGCAGCGATTGAGCGACCGGGCGAACAAGACACCGACTACCGAATCCAACGCCCGCCGCGCGCTGTTCCACAGAGTTGCAGACCTGCGCCGCAAGATCGCGTTGAAGAATCCCCTGCTAGACTTTGATGATCTCGTCTTCCTGACCCACCACAAGCAAGGTCGCGGCGATCGGCACATGGTCGATCAGTACGAAGGGCACAACGCCAGACCCGGCGGAGGGCTCTACATCCTGCGGAACGCCTTCGGTAAGCGGCCCAAGGCAGTCAATGTCCTGGAGAACGCCCGAGTGATGAACGGGCGGCTGCGCGGACAGCGATTGATCGATGGGTCGTTCATCTCTCTGGAATTGGACTACGAGGCGCAGACGGTTTACTTCGCCTGGACCCAGGCCAAGGACATCGGACCCGACGCGTCGTGGGAAGACCAATTCTGGACGAAAGCGGAAGCCAAAGCCGCCAACAAGCTGCACTACTACTGGAGCGAGGAGACCTGCTACCACGTCTTCAAGGCGAACCTCGACGGGACCGGCCTGGTCCAGTTGACGGACGGCCCCTGGAACGACTTCGATCCGTGCGTCCTGCCCAACGGCCGGATCGCGTTTGTCTCCGAACGCCGGGGCGGCTTCCTGCGTTGCGGCGCCCGGCCCAATCCGACCTATACGATACACGGCATGATGGCGGATGGCTCAGATTTGATCTGCCTGAGCGCGCACGAGACGCACGAGTGGCACCCCAGCGTCACCAACGACGGGATGATCGTCTACACCCGCTGGGACTACGTCGATCGCGACAGTGACATCGCCCACCATCCGTGGATCTGCTACCCCGACGGCGCCGACCCGCGCAGCTACCACGGCAACTACCCGAGGTTCCGCGAGCATCGGCCCTGGATGGAACTGGCGATCCGGGCGATCCCGAACTCACATAGGTTCGTCGCCGTCTCAGCCGCTCATCACGGCGAGAACTACGGCTCGCTCGTCCTGATCGACCAGCGCGCGACCGACGACCATGCGTGCGGGCAACTCAAGCGGATCACGCCGGAGGTGCACTTCCCCGAATCCGAGCAAGCGCCCGGCATCCCGGGCCCGGCCCACAAAGGCGGAAATCGGCACGGACAGGTTTACGGCCAACCCTGGCCCTTGAGCGAGGACTTCTATCTCTGCGTCTACGATCCGCAGGAGAAGCACTATGGGCTTTGCCTGCTCGACAGCTTTGGCAACAAGATTCCGCTCTACACTGATCCTGAAGTCCCCTGTTTGGACCCGATCCCGCTGAAGGTACGCAAGCGTCCGCCGGTGATCCCCAGCCGTACGACCCAGGCGCTGGCGGATCGGCGTAGCGGCGCTGACAGGGAGAAGGCGACGGTTGCTGTCATGAACGTCTACGACGCCGATTTCGAATGGCCCGAAGATGTCCAGATCAAGTCGCTGCGCGTCGTTCAACTCTTTCCCAAGACGACCCGCAAGGCGGACGAGCCGTCTATGGGCGTGGGCAACCAATCCATGGGCCGCGGCGTGCTGGGCACGGCGCCCGTCGAGGCGGACGGCTCGGCCCACTTCGAGGTGCCCGCCGACGTACCCGTGTACTTCCAGGCCCTGGACGCGCAGGGCCGAGCCGTGCAAACGATGCGCTCGCTGACCTACGTCCATCGGGGCGAGCGACTCACCTGCATCGGCTGTCACGAACCGAAGGCCAGCGCCCCGGCCCGCATGCCCGAGCGGGTCCCGCTGGCGCTGCGCCGCAAGCCGAGCCCACTGGAGGGCGACGTCGAAGGCTCCTGGCCCCTGACGTTCACCCGCCTGGTCCAGCCGGTGCTTAACAAGCATTGCACGGCATGCCATCAAGACGAGAAGGACGCGCCGCCGCTGACGACCGAACCGGGCAAGTGGGGCTGGTCGCAGGCGTACCATACACTGGCGCCGCTGGCCTGGGCCAAGCATGGAGGCAACGGCTGGCTGAGCCGCAACGAGACGAGCTACTCGGTCGCCGGCAACGTCGGCGCCCTAGGCTCAAAGCTCTTGCCCTTGCTGGAGAGAGACCACTACGACGTCGCGCTGAGCGATGAAGAGCTCTACCGCATCACGCTCTGGCTCGACCTGAACAGCAACTTCTACGGCGTCTACCACGACCTCCCGGCCCAAGCCCAGGGCCTGATCGTGCCGCCAATTCTGGAGTAGAATTGGCGCGGGCGACAGATGTAGGACGAGCGTCCGCGCTCGTCTACCCCCGGGACGGGGCAATCGTAGGAATCGTCCCGTTTCATACGATGGAAGAGGCGAGCGGGGACGCTCGCCCTACCTACTCCAATCGTCCGTTGGCGGTCAGGATGACGGCGTTTAGGAAGAGCTGTTGGCCGGCTTGGGTCATCGTCTCGGGCGGGCCCGTGAAACCCCACAGCAGGTGGCCCTGCTCGGCGGCCAGCGGGTAGTACGTTGTGCTATCGACGTTGCCGGCGAACACTGTCACGCCCTCCGGTACCGCGGGCCAGAGATAGAGCAGCACGTGCTGGGCGGGGCTCTCGAAGAGTTGGAGTATGCCGTCGGCCGGGACAGTCACGGGATACGGTGTGGTGAAGGGTGCGGCTTCGGAATCCAGGACTTGAACACTGTCGAAGGTGGTGCGAGCGCCGTTGGGATAGCCGATGTTCAGGCCGAGCTGTCCAAAGAAGACGTAACCCCCTTCGCCCAGACCCAGGATGGGTTTGCCGCTTTCGGTTAGGGTCGTGACGGTCTGTGGATCGGACCAGACAGCCGGGCTGGCCGTGTCAGTTGCGATCACGATCAGATCGTAGTCGTCCATCGGATGCGCCACGATCTCCTCCGACCGGACCAGTGCCACCGAGCATCCATACGCCTGCAGGAAAGATTGACAACTCTCAGCCAGTTCGCTGTCGTACCAGTGAATACACGCGATGCGGGGCAAGAGCATCTCGCTCGGCTCGGTCGATATGCTCGCCTCGCGCGTGCCCCCATAAGCCCCCATATTGATTCGTCCCCCGTGCGGCCAAACCTCGTCGCCAACTTCCGAATTCGGATCACCCGCATCGATACAAGGACTCGTCACCGCATCCCGCACCCACGCCCCAACATTAGGGTCCCACCGCCCCGCCTCGGACAACAGGTGGTAATCCCCCGCAACGAAGAAATCGTCATTAGGATCGTCGGGCGTTCCGTTCACATCCCAATACCCAGGATCAACGAAGCACGGATCGACGTCGATGTTACCCTGACCGGCCCAACCACCGAGAATGTTGGTGTAGGTTAGGGTCAGATCGACAGCATCGTCCACGGCTATCTGGCTTTCACTGTCTTGGAGAATGCAGTGCATTGCGTGGGCTCTGCTTGGGCCTATCTGAAGGGCTTCTAGCGCAAGGGCGGCCCCCTCCAGGGTTCGGTTGCCCACAGACGTGCAGTTCTCCAATACCAGATCGGTCGTATGGGCATAGATTGCCCCTCCCTTGTGGTTGGCGGAGTTGCCACTGAGCAGGCATTGGGAGAGTGTGAAGCGACCTCCCCAACTGAAGATGGCGCCTCCATTCATGCCGGCCGAGTTTTCTCTGAACTCGCATGCGGTCAACTTCTGATGATCTGCTGACTCATTACGTATTGCACCGCCCACACGTATTGCGAGGTTGTTGTTGAACGTGCAGTTTGTCATCTCGAGTCCATTACGGGCCTTGATGCATATCGCTCCACCGGATGTCGCTGAGTTGCTCTGGAACGTGCAGTCATCGAGAACCATCCAACTGTCGACACAGATTGCTCCGCCGCGGCCATGCATGTCCAGGACAGTACCATCGGCAAGTCGTAGTTCTGCCATGCAGGCGAGATTGTGATAGAAGACGCAGTCGATCAGTGTTGCACGTCCCGAGCTGCTATACAGGGCGGCTCCTTCCCCGGAGAGATTGCCAGTGAATGTACAATTTGACAATGTGACGTACCCGCTATTCCTTACACCTCCGCCGTGAGGTGCGGGCCCTCGTTGTCCTACGAGTATGCGGGGATCTATATGAGCGCCGGTGATGGTGAAACCATCTATGACAATGTCACCCGTTCCAGGGATGGTCACTACATGATAGCTGTTCTCAATGCGTCCCGGATCCTCCTTCATGTTGTCAGGGGTAAGGACTTGCATATCGTCACCCGCGAGGTCGCCACTGAGAATGCTCTCGTACAACTTGATGTTCCGCGCGTCATCAGATCCGTCACCTTGTCCGTAGTAGCCCCCTTTTAGGGTGACACCATCACTGACCCGGAAACTGGCCTGTTGATCACCCGAGAATGGTAGTCTCCCTTGGTCGGGCTTGTAGATTCCCTGGGCGACACGGATCTCGATCGCCACCTCTGCCCTCCTGGCCTCGGTCAGGGCGTCCTGGAGATAGCGGTAGGCGGTGGTCCAGGAGGTTCCGTCTCCGGGGGCGGGGGCGTCGTCGTCGACGTAGATGATCTTGCCCGGGGCCGGCGAAACGAGCAGTGCGAGCAGGGACAGGATGGTGACGAGGCGGATTCGGCTTCTGATGCGCATGGCTGCCCTCCGTTCTCCGTTTAGGCCGCGCTTCGGTTTCTTCCGGTGGGTTTATTGTAGCGGTTTGGGGGCTGGGGTTCAAGGCGGTATGCGTTTGAATCGTAGGACGAGCGTCCTCGCTCGTCTTTCTCTGAATGGGTCAGCGGTAGGAGGCGAGCGGGGACGCTCGCCCTACGGGACTATGGCGAGAGCGGACTGTCGAGGTTGACGGGGTACTTCTGCCAGGGGACGGCGCCGGACTTGGAGACGTGACCCTGCAGGGCGGTGAAGAGCTTGCGGTACATGGCGTGCTTCTTGCCGAGCGGCTTCTCTTCCTTCGGATCGTCGCTGAGATTGTAGAGCTCGAGCGGCTCGAAGGGGCTGTTCTGGACGAGCTTGAAATCGCCATGCCGGGCGGCGTAGTAGGCGCGTCCCCCGTAGCGCCCCCCTTCGCGGCGGACCCAGAACAGGAAGCGATCCTTCTCGGGTTGATCTTTGCCCAACAGGGTCGGCAGGAAGCTGACACCATCGATCTCGTGCCTGATGTCCACGCCCGCCAGTTCACAAGCGGTGGGGAAGATATCCATCGTCATCGCGAGGCGGTTGCTGCGCGAGCCCGGCGCGATCTTGCCCGGCCAAACGGCGCACATCGGCTCGCGGATACCCCCTTCGTACATGTCCTGCTTGCCCGCCCGCAGCGCGCCGTTGTTGCCGCCGACGTTGAGCTGTCCCCCATTGTCGGAAGTGAACACGATCAGCGTGTCGTCGCTGATCCCCAGCGATTCGATGGCGTCGACGACCTTGCCGATCCCGGCGTCCATATGCTCGATCAGCGCCACCAGCCTGGCCCGCCTGTCACTGATGCCCGGCTCACGCCGCTTGACCTTCTCCAACCACTCGGCCGGCGGCTGGATCGGCGTATGCGGCGCGTTGTAGGCCAGGTACAAGAAGAAGGGTTGCTCCTGCTTCGCGCGGCCGCGCAGGTAGTCGATCGCCCACTGGCTGAACAGATCGGTCGCGTGACCCTCGGGGTCGATCTCGGTGTCGCCCAGCCGCATGTAGTTGATCCCGTGACGCCGGTGATGGTAATAGTCGTCCATCATGTCACCCAGGAAACCGTGGAAATGGTCGAAGCCCCGCTCCGTGGGCGTGCTGGGCGAGTGCATGCCCAGGTGCCACTTGCCCACGATCGCGCTGTGGTAGCCCGCGCGTTTGAGCATGGTCGGGAGCAGGGTTGCGTGCGGCGCGAGGAATCCCCAGTTGTTCCTGATGTGCGTGCGGATTACGCCCGGGACGCCCACAAGGTCGGGATAGCGCCCGCTCAGCAGGGCCGCTCGCGTGGGCGAGCAGACAGGGCAATTCGCGTAGAACCGATGGAACCGCATGCCGCGTGACATGAGCCTGTCGATGTGGGGCGACTTCAGATCGGTCGCGCCGTAGCTGGAGAGATCCCCAAACCCGAGATCGTCGACCAGGATCACGACGATATTGGGCTTGCGCCCCCGAGTCGCGGCGCGAACCGAATTCGACGAAGGCAATGCCGCCGCGAGAGCCCCCATCCCCATCGCCTTGAGAAAACCGCGTCGCGATCCGACCATGTCACCTGCTCCTTCTTTCGTATTGCGTCGTGCGTATTGCGTAGCGCGTGAAGCCTTGTAGGGTGTGCACTGCACACCATCGCCATGCGCTGACGAATCAGATCGGTGTGCAATGCACACCCTACGAGATTGCCTTGTCATTCCCGCGCAGGCGGGAATCCAAACGTAGGGTGGGTTCTCAACCCACGCGTTGAGAATTAGAGCGCCTCCAGCTCCAACTTGTCACCGGTCTCTTTCATCCACCGGCGCAAGTCGACGTCAAGTTCCTTGACGCGCTTGGCGTACTTCGGATCCTCGGCCAGGTCCTTCATCTCCCACGGGTCCTTCTTCATATCGAACAGTTGGACCTCGTTGACGTGGGGATAGCGGATCAGCTTATAGCGATCGGTGCGGACCATGCGCTGCAAGTCACGGTAGGCGCCGTAGACCGAATCGTAGCCTTTCTTCGTCTTGCCCTGCAGGAGCGGAACGAGGCTCGGGAACTGCACCGTCTCCGGCACATCGACCTGCGCCATCTCGCACGTCGTGGCGAACGCGCTCTGCAGATAGACCAGCGCATCGTTCTTCTTGCCCGCCTCAATGCCCGGCCCAGAGAAGACGTACGGCATGCGAACCGAATGGTCGTACTGGTTCTGCTTGCCCATCAGCCCATGCTGACCGACCGCCAGGCCGTGATCGGCCGAGAAGACGATGATCGTGTTGTCGGCCTTGCCGCTTTTCTTCAGAGCCCGGAGGATACGACCGATCTGGTAGTCGGCGTGCGTGATGATCGCGTAGTATTCGCTCAGGTGCACCTGCACGTCCTTCTTGGAGCGTGGGAACGGCGCGAGCACCTCATCACGGAGCTTGTGGTCGCCCTGATCGAACGGATGCTCCGGCACGTAGTTCGGCGGGATCTTGATCTTGTCCGGCGGGTACATGTCGACGAATTTCTTGGGCGCCTGCCTCGGGTCGTGCGGGGCGTGGAAGGCGACGTACATGAAGAACGGATTGTCGCTCTGCTTGGCGTGGTTGCCCAGATAGTCGATCGCGGTGTCGGCCCAGAGCTTGCTGCTGTGGACGATCTTGCCATCGACGTTGCGCCAGTGTCCCGTGAGCGTCTTGTCGTAAGGGCTCCAGGAGTTGCCCGGTCGCGGCCGGTTGTACGGGTCCTTGACGATGCCCTTGGCCTTGTTCTCCTCGGCGTTGCTGTCCTTGGAGCCGTACATGCCCCCGCCGGTCGGGCCGATGGTCTTGAAGCTGCGATTCAACGCCTTTTCCCGATTGTGCCACTTGCCGGTCACGAAGGTGTCGTAGCCCGCCTTGCCAAGCGTCTCGCCCCAGAGCGGGTAGTCGCCGCAATCGTTGCCCCCGCACTGCCAGAGGAAGCGGCCCGTGTTGAGCATCGCGCGGCTGGCGATGCAGACGGCGCCGCCCCACGCGCCCTGATTGAAACAGTGCGTGAACGTCGTGCCCCGCTTGACGAGCCGGTCCATATTGGGCGTCTTGACCTCGGGGTTGTTCAGAACATTCACCGTGCTGAACGCCTGATCGTCCGTGAAGAGAAAGAGAATGTTGGGTCGCTCTTTGCCCGACGCGGCGAAGGGATTGGCGCCGCCGGCGCCCGCGTGGGCAAGGCGTTGCCAGGCCCCGGCGCCACCGAACGCGCAGGCGGTCGCGCCCAGTCCGATGCCTTTGAGGAAATCGCGTCGGGTGGTTTGTCGTCTACTCATGTGATCCTCCTGAACTGGCCGCCCGACTTGGCTGGCGGCGTTGGCTGTCGCATCGCTATTTCTTCTCGAACGGGCGCTCCCAGGGCTGGCTCGCTCGTGGTCCATACTGCGGGCGAGCGTCCCGGGCGGGCATCCAGTCTACAATCTTCTGGAACTTCTTCTTGGCAGCAAGGTGTTTCGGGTCGGCGCTGGCGATCAGGTTCGTCTGCTCCCACGGGTCCGTCTTCAGATCGTAGAGTTCCGTGATCGCTCGGTTCGTATCGACCCAGACCTTGAAACGCTGGTCGCGAATGACGCGGGAGGCGTAGTCGTATTGACCCCGCACGCCCTTCTCGTCGCGTTTGGCAGCGCCGTGCCCCAGCGCCATGATCCAGTCGCGTTTGGATTCGGTTTCCATGCCGAGCAAGACGGGTGCGATGGAGACACCATCGATGTCGAGATCCTCAGGCACACGCCCACCGGCCAGTTCGACGAAGGTGGGCAGCAGATCGGTGAAGTCGGTCAGAGCATCTGTTTCCGCGCCGGCCGGCACGAGGCCGGGACAATTGACGATGAACGGTTCGCAGACACCCGCTTCCCATTTCTTGCCCTTGCCGCCTTTGACGCGATGGCCGTTCCGCGTGGCGGTGAAGCCGCCTCCCGAGCCGTTGTCGGTGGTGAAGATGACGATGGTGTTCTCTCGTATCCCGAGGTCATCAAGCTTGGCGACGACACGCCCGACGAGCTTGTCCGTGTAGCGGATCATCGCCTTGTGCGTGGGGTACTTGCCCTTGACGTCGGGCTCGTCCGGCGTGTGCACGAGCGGGCCGTGCGTCAGGCACATGGGCCAGTACAGGAACATGGGCTTGTCCTTGTTCCGCTCGGCGAAGTCCATCAGGAACTCGGCGTAGAGATCGGGTCCGAACTTGCCCTGATGCGTCCGGCTGCCCTTGGGCGTATTGACGTACGCGTCCCAATAGCGTTCACCGCTCGGCGGGTTACCCGTCTCGTAGCCCGTCCAGAGACACCAGTCGTCGAACCCGTGCTGGCGCATCGCGTCGGGCATGACGCGGAAGTCGTTGATCTGCCACTTGCCCGCCGCGGCGGTCGTATAACCGGCGTTCTTGAGCAGGCTCGCGACAGTAGTGTACCGCTTGGGATCGAAGTACCCGATCCCCCAGCGCGGCACGTCCCAGTGGTTCACCCAGCCGGTGCGCCAGGGGTACTGGCCCGTCAGCAGCGTCACCCGCGAGGGGGTGCACTGGGGCATCGAATAGGCGCAGTTGAATCGCAAGCCGCCTTTCGCCAGCGCGTCGATGTGCGGCGTCTCGATTTCCTCGGCACCGTAGCTGCTGATCCACTCCTTGCCCAGATCGTCGACCATGATGAACAGAATGTTCGGCCGCCGCCCTCGCGATCGCGCCTGTAGAGCCCCGCCCATCGTCGTCAACGCGACGCCCGCGCCGACTGTCTTGAGGAACTGCCTCCTGCTGATACCACTATCCATAGCTTCGCCTTCCAGAATCGTCGACTATCCGGCTGATTTCCAACCCGGCCGATTCTATCCGCTTCTCGCGCCGATCTCAACTGCGTAGCAGTTGGGAAATCGCCTGCGAGTGCGATTGGACGTTCGGAACATTGTCATCTTGAGCCCGTTCGGCTTCGCTCAGGACAGGCTGCGCGAAGCGCAGTCGAAAGATCTCCCCAAAGACCAGGCGCGCCCTTGATCCCCGGCCAGATCCCTCCACTACGACCTGCCTGCAGCAGGCCTCCGGTCGGGATGACAACGAGGGCGGAAGCGCATCTCTCGAACACTCATCGCTCAGCGTTCGCTTCCAGCCGCAGCTTCGAGACAGCCAGTTTCTCCACCGCTGCACGCGACAGCGGCGCGGGACGCAGCTTGCCTTGCTCCCAAAGTTCGTAGCCACTCAGCCGATAGGGACTCTCGGGATGCTCGGACGCGCCGACGGGCAACAGCGCCAGGGCGTTGTCCGCGTCGTCCATTGGAACGTATTGCGTATAGGACTGCGCCCTCTGCGAGAGGATCGTTCCGCCTTCGATACAGCGCAGGGCGGGGAAAGTGATGTCCTTGGCTTCGTCCAGCGAGCCGAACCCGTCCAGGGTGGACATATACGGCATGCGCGTCTCGAGCAGCTTCGTGCGAGCTTTGGCGTTCCACTGGCTCGGATCGTCGCCAAAGTTGGCTTTGCCATAGCGCCAGGCGGCCCGGAGAATGAGGTTAACGTAGTCCGCCTCCTCTTCGGTCAGCATGGCGTTGGGATTCTCCTCGATCCGGGCGCCGACGGTCTGAAGCATGTTGACCAGACCCGAGACACCTCCTCCATAGATCGTCGCGGCCGCGAAGTTCTGACGAAACGCCATAGGCATGAGGTTCAGAATCTCGGTGCCTTTGATGGACATGTCCGACTTGCAGCCCGCGTCGCGCCACGCTTCGAGGTACTCCAACGCCAAGAGCGTCTCCTCTTCGAGCGGATACTGCTGAATGTCACGCAGGTGATAGCCCAGCTTGACCAGATCGCGTTTGACGGGGCTGACCGAGTCATAGTGAATATCGAGCACGTCCTGGGGAGTGAATGTATCCCTGGCTTTGACGCGTTCCTTCAAGCGCCAGGAGCGATCGGTATCACCCAGGCTGCCGGTCGAGTTGCCCATGGAGATCGGATAGAACGCCGCGATCGGACGGTGATTGGCGCTAACGATCCAGCCCTGTTCGGGGTTGATTACCTGGGGGAGCAAGTCGTGAGGCAACATACCTTGCCAGTCGTTATCAAAGTCCCATCCCTCGTGGGCCGCTCGTGCGTTGAGCAGCGCGTGGGGCGAGCGAATGGGTAGTGCGAGGATCGTCTTGTACCCGATATCGCCCTGGCTGTCGCCAAAGACGCAGTTGGCGCTCGGGAAGCGCCAGCCTCCCAACGCCTCCTGGAACTCATGGACATCCTGGGATCGCATCATCGCCAGGGCGCCGGTCAGCGTGTCGCGTAGCGGCTCACAGTTCGGCACGCGCTTCAGTACCGCTTCATCGCCTTTTCGGATGCCCATTGCCAGACGCGTCACAACCGGGCCCAGGTGGGTCTGCTTGAGCTTCAGCGTGCGAGCTTGACCGTCTCTGACCTGGATGGTCTCGGTCCGGACTTGCATGTCGCGCCACTGACCGTCGAAGTGATACTGATCAGGACGGTTCGGGTCGGTCTTCAGGACGAACAGGTCCGCCTGATCGGCGCCCAGCGCGGTCAGACCCCACGCGACCTTGGGCGTGAAACCAATCAGGATGTTGGGGCTGCCCGGAACCCCAATCCCTCGGGCGTTAAACGTCTTGCCCCGAATGTGAAACTCGTGGAACAGCGAGGGATTGCGCACAGGAGTCTGCGGATCACTGACCAGCACCGCCGAGCCATTACTCGTGCGGTCCTTGCCCACCACCCACGCATGACTGAACCTGGGGCCAGGCGGGGGGCGACGCCGCATGGGCGTGACATCGACCTTACGCGTCAGGCCGTGCTCGTTCGCATAGTCGTAGACCTCGTCAATCCACGCGTCACTGACGTCGCCCTCCTGAATTACAGACGCGTCGTCTCGCAAGGCGCGACCTTCGAAGGCGCCGGCGCTGTCGCTCAGCGTGAACGTCTTGACCTGCCGACGGCCCGCACGAATCTCGTAGTAAGAAGCCATCTCGCGCAAGCCATCGCCTGAGAAGAACAGCGCCAGACGCCACCAGGACGCGATGCATGCGGCCGGCGTCCAGGGCTCGGGCTCCAGGTCGTATTGCTCGAACAGATCCAGCAAATCGTTCGGATGCGTGCGGATGTAGTCATTGACTCCTTCACAGTACGCTTCCAGAAGCGTCCGCTCCTCGGGTGCCAGACGCCGGGCGGTCTCCTGGGCAGCGCGGTAATAGCCTATGGTGCGCATCTTGATATCGTTGCGCAGCGCCGAGTTCTTGCCCTGAGGGAGCCGACGGGTCGCACCGACCTTCACGTCGCCCACCAGCTCGGCCAGCCGGCCCTGAATGATGCGCAGGTTGTAGTACATCTGAAACGCCCGATCCTGCGCGGTAGCGTAGCCCAGCCCATACATCGCGCCCGCGTCGGTCTCGGCGAAGACATGCGGCACGCCCCAGCGATCGCGCAGCAGTTCGATCTGGCCGTACTGCGTGTCGTCTTGTTTCATGGGCGTGGTACAGCCCGAGAGCAGAAGTGTGAGAGCCATGAACGTGACAATCGCCGGATTCTTCATGTACCGGAGCATGGGCGGCACCTCCACGAATACGGTTGCGATTCCCAACCTGGCGCAGGCTTTCGCGCCGTTTGCAGGTTAGACGTCCGAGACGTCCTCCCTATTGCCCTCGAATTCCGCGCCGGCGATGATGACGACGTACTCGCCCTTGGGCTTTTCCTCCAGGTCGTCGAGCAGTTGCGAGATGCGCCCGCGCTTGACACGTTCGTGCAGCTTGGTCAGTTCCTTGCAGACCGCGGCGTAGCGGTTGCCAAAGACGTCGAGCGCCTCCTCGAGCAGTTTGCGCAGTCGGTAAGGGCTCTCGTAGTAGATCAGCGTGTGGGGCGAGTCCTGGTCCATCTCCAGGAACTTGCGGCGCTTGCCACTCTTATGAGGCGGGAAGCCTCGGAACGTGAAGCTGTAGACCGGCATGCCCGAGAGGACCAGCGCCGTGACGAACGCGGTCGCGCCCGGAATAGCGGTGACTTCGTGCCCTTCCGTGACCGCCTCCCACAGCGCGATGAACCCCGGATCGGAAATGCTGGGCGTCCCGGCGCTGGTGACCACCGCGACGGACTTGCCCTCGTCGAGCAGATGCACGATGCGCTTGATCACCCTGTGTTCGTTGTGCTCGTGGAACGAGATCTGGGGCTTCTGGATCTCGAAGTGCTTGAGCAGCCTGCCCGTCCGCCGCGTGTCCTCGCTGGCAACGTAGTCCACTTCGCGGAGCGTCTCCAGCGCCCGCAGGGTGATGTCACCCAGATTGCCTATCGGTGTCGATACCAGGTATAGCATTCGCAGATTCCGTTCCGACAGAAGGGCTATGTCTTCCGGGTGGGTCAGGGTATTTCACGGGCCACGCCCGCCCTCGGCTCGGCGCTCAGAGCGACCGAGCCGAGGGCGGCGATGAAGACAAACACCAGACTCCGAGACACTGTGACAGTGCGCCCAGAGCCGGTCATCATACTCGTACGTGACATGTGCTGCTAGTCCACCGACGCAGCTTCGTAGCGATCCAGCGCCTTCTGCAGCCCTTCGCGCATCTGCGCGTTGTTCTGGGCCAGTTCGACGGCCTTCTTCTGGGCCTCGACCGCCTCGGCGATGTACTTCTTGCCCAGCTCGTAGGTCGCCAGCGCGTAGGTGTCGAGAACCGCCGCGTCCTTGCCTTCAGTCAGCTTGACGCCCTTGGCGGCCGCGGTACGCGCCATGTCCAGATCCCGAACCTCCTCGGCGACGTTGGTGAGGATGCGCCAGGCGAAGGAGTTGAGCACCCCGGCGTTGCCCTCCTTGATAAGCGCATCGCCGGCCTTCTTCGCGGCTTCGCTATCGTCGGCGACCTTCGTGAAGTAGGTCCGGTAGAGCCCCACCAGCCGCTTTTCCAGCTTGTCCTGGGCTTCCTTCTTCTTGGCGTACGCGGCCGAGTCGAACTCGCCGGCGATGACCGCCTTGAGGACCTGGTCCATTTGGGCCATCGGGTGCCCGTGCCAGACGAGCGTGCCGTCTTTGCCCACGATGAACGCGTGAGGAATGCCCCCAACGCCGAACGCGCCCATGTAGCCCGCGGAGATCTTTCGCTCAGGATCGACCGCGACGACGTAGTCCATCGGCCCGGCCTTCTCATTCTCGACGAACGGCTTGACCACATCCGCCTTCTCGTTCGAGATACCGATGATGGTGACGCCCTGATCCTTGAATTCGTGCTGCATCTCGGTCAGGTGCGGGATGCTCGTCCGACACGGCGGACACCAGGTCGCCCAGAACTCAACGACATAGATCGAGCCCTTCTTGATCTCGACCGGCTCACCCTTGATCCACTCCAACCCGCTCAAAGACGCCGCCGGCTGGCCC
>JANQFY010000151.1 GCA_028277585.1 Sedimentisphaerales bacterium | reverse complement strand
CCGCTGCTGTTGCCAGAAGGGCGGCAGGAAGTTCTCGGCCGGAAAGGCCAGCTCCCACCTGAAGTAGTTCCGCATCAGTTCCAGGACGCGCGTGTCGTGCGTGTATTCGTAATAGGTCTGCAGGGCGTTGAGCATGATCATATTGGGCCAGAGGTCCGTCTTGCCGACGTCTGCCTTCCACTGCGCGTCGGATTTCAGGTTCGTACGCGGCCCGAAGTACCCGTCTTGCCGCTGCGTCGCCAGGGCCGCCTCGATCCAGAACTTCGCCTCGGTGATGATGCGCTCGTCACCGAGCACGTAGCCAAGATCCCCAAAGCCCTTGAGCCAGTAGGGGACTTCCTCCCACCCGTGATCGCCCGTGCCATCGGGGCTCAGCCAAGCGTTGCCCTCCTTCTTGAGGAACCGGCTGATCTCGGTCAGGTGTCCGACGAACCCCTCGGCTTGCAGTTCGAGCTGACGCCGCACCCAGCCTTGCGGCTTGATCGCGCCGATCGGCAACTTGATCAGCGGCTCCGGCGTCAGCGGGGGCTGGTTGCTAACATAGAAGTCGTTCGTACTCACCGTGGGCGGCGTCGAGACGACCTGAACGGTCGGTCCGGCCCAGAGTCCAGCGGTGATGATTAGTAAGAAGAACACTGCAGTGGTGACATGCGACCTGCTCATTTGCGACCTCCTGTGCCAGTAGTACCATGAGACGAGCCAGGATGCCCATCTCCCAATATCGCCAGAGCATATCAGATTCCCAGCGAAAGGCCAATAGAGAGAGCTTGCTGGTCAGGTCAGGGCCGCGAAAGAAGTGATCGCCTGATGTCTGTGATACCGCGACTTCTACTTTGTCTCCGTCTTCGGGGGGATCTTCTTGAGGTTGAGGAGCTTGTCTGCGACGCGATTGAAATTGCGCGTGTCCTCGATTCCCTTGGCTCTTGTGAAGAGTACCTTCTTCGAGTCGCAGTCAAACATCTGTGCCTTCACCAAGCCACTTCTGGTCTTGACATCCTCCAGATTGACCTTGGCGCCATCGGCCGGTGTGAAGAACCGAAACTCGAACCTGCCCTCCAGGAAGATGACGGCGTCGATATCCGCCAGTTTGTTCTCAACCTCGTACTTGGCGCACAGGCGGTCAAAGTGCTTGGGCTTTCCACCGATGTTCTCAAAGGTCTTGAACTTGATCTGTTTGCGGGTGAGGACGCAGGTAGAGTATCCCTTCTCCTCAAGCTGTGAGACGACTGTCTCTATGAGCCGCGCATTGATTGCGCCGCCCGTCTCCACTTGCGATTTGTCCAGCGAGGCCTCGTTCGCGATGGCCCCGGGTATACCGAAGAGAAAGCCCAGCATGAACTCGTCCGTAGCCGATCGATTAACGGATCCGAGATCATGACCCAGCACGATTCCGATACGCTGCGGGGCGCAGGAATGAAACGCCTTCTTCTGCAGATTGCTGGAGCATCCGACACAGGTTACTCCGAAACCGGCCAACAGGACGACGCGAATGATAATTCCAATCCTCTTACTGTGATGCGCCATGGTACCTCCACTTGAATCTCGCGTCCGATGCGAATTCTCACCAGCACCGATTCCCTCGATGCCCATACATATCTACCGCTTGTCTATGATGATCTGCTCACGCGCATCCGCCGCCGGGCGAGCAAGGTCTGGGCGAAGCCTTCTGATTGCCTTTCGAAACGGCAACTACCTCTCCCATCCGGAGTGTACTGTCTCCAGTGACATCTGACAAGGAGAAATGCTCAGGATCGGCAGGGGACTCGTCAGTTGGCATCCAGCGAGAGTCTGATGCGTACGGCGTGGATCTTCTCTGCGGGGACGGGGAAGTTGGCGTGGGTGATGCTTCCGCTTTGGCCGCTGCCTCGGCTTTCCGCCAAGGGCTGATTGTTGGCGCCCAAAGGGATAATCTCGGTTCTGAGCATGCGGTTGGTCAGGCCCTTCATATCGCGGACAACGGTCGCATAGGTTTCGAGGTCGCGATCCTGATCGCCATATCTCCAGTGCGTGTAGCTGCCCAGGCCCGGCACGCTACGGTTGCTGTAGGACATGGAGTTTCGCCCGGCCAGGACGGAGACCGTCACGTGGGCCGGTTGCGTGGGCGGCGCTGCGAAGGTCCCTGTTTGCCCTCCTGTGGGGATTGTGACTTCCCAGCTCTCGGCCAGGTCGCGATCCGCGATTGCGGGCAAGCGGACGCCCTCGAAGAAGAACCATTGCTCGCGACCGACCGGGCAGAGTTCGAAGTGGTCCAGGTCGGCCAGGGTCATCGGGAAACGGCACACCATCGCGCTGTTATGCGGGTAAACCGCCCGGTCGTTCATGACGCGGGCGCCGTTCTTGTAGACTGCGATCACACGGCCGTACTCGTTGTCGGAGCCCTTCATTTTGGCGGTGATCTTGAACGCCGCTTGCAGGCCGTCCTCGCCTCCTTTGTAGGGCGGTCCGAACGTCACGGTGTTGCCGCTTGATGAGGAGGGTCGGGTGCCGTTGTGGAGATGCGTCAGTTCGGCCTTGTAGTGCGCGAATTCAGCGGTCGCGCCGACTTGGGCCGGGACGTTCTGCACCTTCTCCTGAGAATCGAAGGTGGTCACCCAGAACCACACGTCCAGCAGTTCGGGCAAGGGCCAGGCGAAGCTCTTGAGGGCGATCTCGCCGTCTCCATCGTATGAAAACGCCGTCGGGGCGTGGTACTTGGTCAGCAGGGCGCGGGTGCGATGATCGAACAGCCGCGTCTGGAGGATATGGTGCCCTGATAGCGTGCTCCTCTGGAAGCGGACAACCGCCTGATCGAGACACGCATGTGGTTCGGGGAAGGCAGGTACAGCGCCGACGTCGGCCTGACCGAGTGCGACGCGACCATCGGTTGCCAGGATCGTCCCATCGTTGTCCTGGCGGAAACACCGGTTGATGCGGAATTCTGCTTCGCCCACACGGTGGGTGAGCCCTTGGACCTGCTGGGCATTTCGATAGTCGTAGAATTCCGAGGGGGGCAGGTCCGTCGCCGGGCGGGGCTGGTCCCTACGCCAGGCGTAGATGGTCGGCAAGAGGCTGTAGCGCGCGTGGATCTTCAGATAGCCATGACGCCCCGTCTCGATCTCGTAGCCCTCGGGCCATTGCACGCTGCTGCACCGGATGCGCGTGTCGTAGCAGGGCAGAAAGACTCGACCCTGGGCGTCGGTCGTCAGATCGATGTACTCCAGGGTGGGGCCCACGTTCGTGCTGGTCGGGGTCTTCATACGGCACTCAACGCCGAGCCTGCCCACAGGCGTGTTGGCCAGGGGCTTGCCGTCCAAGGACTCGTACTTGCGGATCAGCACGATGGGCGCGTGCTCAAGAGCCTGGGTCATCCAGTGCTCAGCCTCGGTGGTTTCGTCTTGACGCTCGTGCCACTTGGCCAGCAGAAACTCGGCGTAGAAGGGCGACGCCATCTTCTTCCGCCAGCTGAGGAGTTGGCCTTTGACCTGCGGATCTTCGAACTTGGCGACACCGTTGACGGAGTGATTGGTCAGTTTCGACAGATTGATACACGCCAGCAGCGCCGTTTCTTCTTGCGTGCTCATGTAGAGGGGAGGGTATTCGCGCAGGTTTAGCGAAGCCATCAGGGACTCCAGGAACCCCGGTGCGTAGCGGGCGTTGGAGACCGGGTAGGGCTTGTCGATGCTGGAGCCGCGCCGCCCGACCAAAACGTAGAGCAGAACTAGCATGAGCACAACCAGGCCGATCGCCCAGGCAAGGCGTCTGGTCCTGTTCGGTCGGTCCTTTGCTACATTCTCCATGCCGGGGTTCTCCGGTTCAGCGTTTCTGTCGTTGCATGCAAACGATGGGCGTCATGATACCCAGAGCGGCCCCTCCGTTTCAAGGACATGGGGCGGTACTTTTCCCAAGTCGGCGGCATCGGTGTGGCTTGTCACGGCGAATTCTGGTATGGTGGGCGCATGTCGCCTTGAACACCCGCGTGTCCTCGTGCCTTTCTCCTCCCATCCTGGAAAAGGAGACCGGACACTCCTAACAGACAGTGATTTGGATTGTGTTGATGAAGAAGACGCGTCGCCGAAGGACATCGACGTCGGCTGGAAACGCCGATGCTTTGTATACGTACCAGCGGGAGGGCAACTACTTCGCCCAGATCGCCGAAGGGCTCGAGCCCCTGGCTCAGAAAGAGCTTCTCCGACTGGGAGCGACGAAGATCCAGCCTGGTTTTCGTGGGCTGTACTTCCGCGCGAGCCAAGAAGTGCTGTATCGGGTCAACTACCAGTCCCGTTTCATTCAGAAGATCATCGCGCCGCTGCAATTCATGGATTGTCACAGCGACAAGTACCTCTACAAGCGGGCCAAGGCGATCGACTGGAACGATTTTCTGACCCTGGAGAAGACCTTCGCGATCGTCTCGAACGTCTCGAACAGTCATATCCGGCACTCGAAGTACGCGGCGCTGCGGCTTAAAGATGCGATCGCCGACTTCTTCACCGAGTCTGTCGGTAAGCGGCCCAGCGTGGACACGAAGGAGCCGGACGTATGGCTCAACCTCTACATCAACAACAATCGGGCGGTGATCGGCCTGGAGGTTTCGGGCGGGTCGCTGCACAAGCGGGGCTATCGCGTGGTTGGCCATGATGCGCCGATCCAGGAGACGGTCGCCGCGGCGATGCTGGAACTGGCCGAGTGGGACGGCGAGCGCCCCCTTTACGATCCGATGTGCGGGTCGGGAACGCTGCTGTGCGAAGCGGTGATGCGTTACTGTCGCATCCCGGCCGGCTACTTCCGCACCCAGTTCGGGTTCGAGTCGTTGCCCGACTTCGACCCAGAGATATGGAAGACGGTCAAGGCCGAGGCGGACAGCCAGATTCGACCTCTGCCCGAGGATCTGATCGCCGGCAGCGACATCTCCGTCAAGGCTTTGGAGGCGGCGGCCGCCAATATCGGCCAACTCGCCCAGGGTGAGAACGTCAAACTCAAGGCGATCGATTTCCGCGATATCAAGTCGCTGGAGAACACCGTCATCATCAGCAACCCACCGCACGGCCTGCGCCTGCAGAAGAAGGAAGGCATGGAAGTGTTCTGCAAGGACCTGGGCGATTTCCTCAAGCAGCGCTGTCAGGGCTCGACGGCGTATCTCTACTTCGGGGCCCGCGAGTGGATCAAACGCATCGGCCTGCGCACCACCTGGAAAAAGCCCCTCTCCAGCGGCGGTCTCGACGGCCGCCTCATCAAACTGGAGATCTTCTGAGTTCCCTTCAAACGCCCAGGTGCACGCCCTGGCCTCAGGCGCCCTGAGTCAACGCCAAGAATCACACCTGCACACGTGTTTCCTTGGGCAACCCCCCCAGGATTAGCTCTTTGAAATCGAGTTTTTCGCTGGCGTTGTCAATGTCGATTCCGACCAGATTGCCTTCGGCGTCATAATCGAGCACGATACCTTCCGAGACTTCCCGGCTTTCGGTGCCTGCGGTGGCGGTTAGATCGATGTACAGCGAGTCCGTCTCGGGATAGTAGTTCAACTTCATGGTCTGAATCTCCTGTCGGGAAACGCGTTGTGGATTGTGCTCTTGTCTTCCAGCGTCACAACGCGAAGCACGCGGCCTTCCAGTTCTTCGACGATTCCCCAGAAGCGATAACGGTTTCCCTCTTGCCTTTCGACGCGAATCGGTTTCTGGATGATCCGTATGCACCACTCCCTCTTGAGATACGGGCGTTTCCGAAGCACCTCTTTCTCAAAGTAAGCAGTGAATCGATACTTCATGATTCTATATTACCATGAATCGGGAGAATGGCCAAATGCCGCTGGCCTCCAGATTCCATGACATGTCGTGGTCTCGGCTTGACATTGAGGAGGGCTGCTCCTATCATGGGAGCATTCGACTCGCAATGATGGGATTCATAAGATATGTCTGAAAAAGGATTTACACACCTTCATCTGCACAGCCAGTATTCGTTGCTCGACGGGGCGATTCCTTTCGGGCGGCTGTTCGATCGGTGCAAGGACCACGGTATGGACGCCGTAGCGCTGACCGACCATGGGAACATGTTCGGGGCCATCGAGTTCTTCACCAAGGCGGCCTCGGCCGGGGTCAAGCCAATTATTGGGATCGAGGCGTACATTGCCCCGAACAGCCGGTTTGAGAAGACCGGCGGCGGGGGGGTCAAAGAGAACGCGTTTCATCTGATCCTGCTGGCTGAGAACCTCGTCGGCTACCAGAATCTCCTGAAGCTCAGCAGTATCGGCTACACCGAGGGCTTCTATTATCGCCCCCGTATCGACAAGGAAGTGCTGGCCGCCCATAGCGAGGGGATCATCTGCACGACCGCTTGTGTGGCGGGCGAGGTTCCCGTTGCGCTGGCGCGGGGGGATGTCCAAGGGGCGCGGGATGCGGTCGAGAGCTATTTGGATATCTTCGGCCCCGAGCACTTCTTCATCGAGATCCAGCAGCACGAGAGCCCCGACGATACGATGCCCGAAGTGCGCCAGCCGCTGATCGATCTGGCAGCCAAGATGGGGCTCGGTACGATCGTGACCAACGACGTGCACTTCCTGGATGCCGAGGACTACGAGGCGCACGGCGCCCTGTGCTGCATCAGTACGGGCAAGCTGATGACCGACGAGAGTCGGATGGTGTATCCCCCGGACGTGTACCTCAAGAGCCCTCAGGAAATGCGCGCGATGTTCGCCGACATCCCCGAGGCCTGCGACAACACGCTGATGATCGCCGAGCGGTGCAACGTCGAGATCGACCTGAAGAGCCGGCACGCCCCGGTTTACAAGCCCCCGGGCGACACCACGCCAGAAGATTATCTGACCGACCTGGTCATGAAGGGCGCCAAGCGGCTCTACGGGGAGATTACCCCGGAGATTCAGGAACGGATCGATCGCGAAATCGGCGTGATTGCGGGCAAGGGCTTTGCCAGCTACTTTTTGATCGTCTGGGACTTCTGCAATTGGGCCCGTGAGAACCACATCCCGATCGGGGCTCGTGGCAGCGCCGTCGGTACGGTGGTGGGCTACTGCCTCGGTGTCTGTGACGTCGATCCGATCAAGTACGATCTGCTGTTCGAGCGGTTCATGGACCCCGAGCGTGACGAGATGCCTGATATCGATATCGACATCTGTCAGAGCAGTCGGGGGCGGTCCCTCGACTACGTTCGCGAGAAGTACGGGCAGATCGCTCAGATCATCACGTTCGGGACGATGAAGGCCAAGGCTGTCATCCGCGATATCTGTCGCGTCCTGGACGTGCCGTTCGCCGAGGCGGATCGGCTTGCGAAACTCGTGCCCAACGAGTTGAAGATGACGCTCGACAAGGCGATGGAGGTCGAGCCCGATCTCAAAGACGCCTACAATCAGGACGAGCGCACACGCAAGGTAATCGATATCGGTCGCAAGCTGGAGGGCTTGACCCGGCACGCCTCCGTGCACGCCTGCGGAGTCGTCATTGCTGACGAAGCGCTGACGAACTTTCTACCCCTGTACAAGGCTTCGGGCTCCGACGACCTGATCACCCAATTCGAAGGGCCCATGGTCGAGAAGGTCGGCCTGCTGAAGATGGACTTCCTGGGCCTCAAGACACTGAGTGTCCTGGCCCGCAGCCGCGATCTGGTCAAAGAGCTTCACGATGTCGACATCGATCTGGAGGCGATCGACATCACCGACCCGGAGGTCTTCAAGGTCTTCGCCGAGGGCAGGACCAAGGGGGTCTTCCAGTTCGAGTCCGGCGGCATGCAGGACCTTCTGATGAAGATGCGGCCGGACCGCATCGAAGACCTCATTGCGGCCAACGCCCTCTACCGGCCCGGTCCGATGACCCTGATTCCGGACTACATCGAGCGCAAGCATGGGGCCGAGTGGTCCGCGCCCCACCCGATCATGACCGAGGTGCTCCAGGAGACCTTCGGGATTATGATCTACCAGGAACAGGTCATGCGGATCTGTAACCGGCTCGGTGACATCCCGCTCCGCGAGGCCTACACGCTGATTAAGGCGATCGGTAAGAAGAAGCTCGGCATCATCGCCAAGGAGAAGGAACGCTTCATCGAGGGGTGTGTCGGCAAGGGGCTCAAGAAGGCTGAAGGCGAGCACATCTTCGATCTGATCGAACGCTTCGCCGGTTACGGTTTCAATAAGAGCCACTCGACGCGCTACGCGTTCGTGGCGTTCCAGACCGCCTACTTGAAGGCGCACTGGCCCGTCGAGTTCATGGCGGCCCTGTTGACTTACGATCGAGACACGACTGAGAAGGTCGTAGAGTACATCAGCGAATGCCAGGGGATGGGAATCGAGGTCCTCGCACCCGATATCAACGAGAGTGGCGTCGACTTCACGCCGCTCTACAAGGACGACGAAGAAAGCAGAGGCGTGATTCGCTTCGGGCTCGCGGCCGTCAAGGGCGTCGGTGAGAAAGCGGTTGAGCAGATCATCGCGGCCCGCAAGAAGGTGGGGCGGTTCGAGAGCCTGTTCCATTTCTGCGAGAATGTCGACCTGCGGGCGGCCAACAAGCAGGTGCTGGAGGCGCTAATCAAGGCCGGCGCGTTTGATCGACTGGGGGGCAATCGTCAACAGATGATGGTTGGTCTGGAAAAGGCGATGGACGTAGGCGCCAGCCTGCAGAGCGACAAGGTCAGTGGGCAGATGAACTTCTTTGGCCAAATGGCTGGAGAGGTGGACTACGCCAACGATCACAAGAGCCTGCCCGACGTGCCGCCGTATCCGGAGCCCCAGATGCTGGCCTACGAGAAGCAGGTGCTCGGCTTCTACGTCACGTCCAATCCGCTTAGCCACCACGCCGAAGAGATCGCCGATTATTCGAGCACGAACACGGCCCGCCTGGCCGAAATCACCGGCGAGAAGGAAGTGGTCATCGGAGGTATGGTCACACGGATTCGCTACAACATCACGCGCAACGGCCGCAACGCCGGCGCGAAGATGGCGGTCTTCGTCCTCGAAGATCTCCAGGGGACCTGCGAAGTCGTATTGTTCCCAGAGACGCTCGCTCAGTTTGCTTCACTGGTGACCGAGGACGCCGTGGTCTTCGTCCGGGGCAAGACCGACTTCCGCCGGGAGCGGGCCAATATTATCGCCTCCGAACTGATCCCGTTGGAGCAGAGCCGTGAGAAGCTGGCCCGGGGGGTCCGGATCCGGATCCACGCCCAGGATGTCACGCAAGAGAAGATGGTGCAGATCAAGAGCATCTGCGAACATCATCGGGGCGACCGACCTCTCTCGGTGGTGGTCCAGACCAATCGGGGCCGGGTCCGTGTCACGGCCAACCGCGAACTCTCGGTCAATCCCGATGTGGACTTCTGTCGGAAGATGAAACAGGTTGTTGGTGAGAAGAATTTCGCCCTGGCCAAGTAGAAGGATCGAGACGCTATCGCGATCGACGTCAACCGGAAGCACCCTTTGAAGGAAGACAGACGATGTCAAATAAGAACGCGCGTATGAGTGAGCCCTGGATGGTGGCGCTGTTGGTGACGATGCTTCTGTTACTGGTCGGTTGCCGGACGAGTCCCACGCTGCAGGCGGACGGCCTGCCCGGAGAGGAGTACCTCGTCGGTGGCGGCGTCATGATCGACTGGGAGGCGCCGGCGGTTGGAACCGCCTACCTGGTAGAGAAGACGGCGGGGAAGATTGTCGAAACCCGTTCTCTAAATGAGGGCGATTCATACAGTTTCTCCTTCACGTCCGGCAAACAGGCAGGTGAATTCGAGAAGATGCTCGGCGTCAAGCTCTCCGAGGCCCGCTTCATGCTCTATTTCCGGCCGGCCGATGCGAAGGGCGCCAGGCCGTAGATGGACCCGGGAATGTTCGACGATACGACCAGTGAGGCCCGGGCCGTACACAATCGGGTGCTGCGTTCGCTGGGTATGGCGGGTCGGATGGCCATGACCTTTGAACTCAGCGACAACATGCGCGCGACCGTCGCCGATGGTGTGCGGCATCGCCATCCACAGTGGGATGAGACGACCGTCGAGCGGGAGGTTCTGCGACTGATGATCGGCGACAAGTTGTTCGGTGAGGTCTTTGGAAAGGACCGGCCTGGCCGATGACCACTCAGAGAGATTTCCTTCACAAGCTCATCGCGCTTCTGGACGAGGCCAACATCCCCTATATGATCGCCGGATCGTTGGGCAGCAGCTTTTACGGCCAGCCGAGAGCTACACAGGATGTGGACGTGGTGATTGACCCCTCCAACGATCAACTCGATCGCCTGATCGCCGCACTGGGACACAAGGACTGCTATGTCAGTCGAGACGCGGCGATCGATGCGCTGCGGCGGCGCACCATGTTCAACGTCATCGATACGAATGCCGGGTGGAAGGCTGACCTGATTGTTCGCAAGACGCGTGCGTTCAGTGTGCGGGAGTTCGAGCGACGTCGCCAGGTCGAGGTAATGGGCCATCTGCTGTGGATCGTTTCGCCGGAAGATGCTATCCTCAGCAAGCTGGAATGGGCCCAGGGGCGTCGTTCTGAAGTGCAATATGCGGATGCGTTGGCTGTCGTAGTCGCCCATCTTGGGCAATTGGACCTTGAGTATCTGAACAGGTGGGCAAGAGTACTTGGCATTGAAGAGGCGCTGACGCGTCTACTGACGGAAGCACAATCACAGGTCGAAGAAGGCCTCTAGTTTTGGAGAGCATCGTTTGGCAGACACATTCAGCGGTAAGTTCATTGTCTTGGATGGCCCGGACGGGTGCGGTAAGAGCACGCAGGCGCGGTTGCTGACGGAATGGCTGAACGACCAGGGCGTCGCGACGACGAGTTTTCGCGATCCCGGCACGACGGTCATCGGGGAGAAGATTCGTGACATCTTGCTCAGTCCGGCCCATGAGGCGATGACGACACCGAGCGAGGTTTTGCTCTATATGGCGGCGCGGTCTCAGCTCTGGACCGAGGCCATTGCGCCGGCGTTGGGGCAGGGCCAGTGCGTGTTGCTGGACCGCTGGTTGTCGAGCACGTGCGCCTATCAGGGCTATGCCGGGCGGTTCGGAATGGACAAGGTGATCGGCATCGCGAGCGATTCGCTCGAGCGCCTCTGGCCCGATCTGACCATCATACTCGACGTGGATCTGGAGACAGCGGCGGGCCGCTTGGATCGAGAACTCGACCGCATGGAGCAGAAGGGCGACAGCTATCACGGGAGAGTCCGGGAGGGGTTTCTCGAGTTGGCGCGGGGGCGGGAGGGCTTCGTTGTCGTGGATGCCGCCGCCAGGCCGGAGGTTGTGCACGAAGCCGTACTGGGGGCCGTCCGGCAACTTGGGACCTCGTGATGACCATTGCGATTGAGGCATAGACGAACGACGATGTCGCTAAGAGAGATATTCTGTCAGGACAGGGCGATTGGGATTCTGCAACGGGCGTGCGCCGCCGGACGCTCGGCGCACGCCTACATCTTCGCGGGGCCCGAAGGGGTCGGCAAGTACGCCACGGCTCGGCAGTGGGCGAAGCTGTTGCTCTGTGAGAATCCTACGGCTGAGGGCGGTGACGCGGAGCCGTTTGCGGATAGTTGCGGCTCATGCAGCTCCTGTTCGTTGGTTGAGGCCGGCTCGCATCCGGACTTCATCCACGTCTACAAGGAACTGCGCGAGTTCACTCAGGACGGCAAGGGCAAGCCGCCGCCGCTGGATCTGCCCATCGATGTGATTCGCGAGTTCTTACTGGAAAAGGCGCCGATCCGCCCCAGCCAGGGGCAGCGGAAGGTCTTCGTCGTCAGCGAGGCCGAGAAGCTCAACGCCTCCTCCCAGAATGCGCTGCTGAAGTTGCTGGAGGAGCCGCCGGCCTATTGCACGATCATTCTGCTTTGCACGCGCATCGAACGCCTCCTGCCCACCACCAAATCGCGCTGCCAGATCATCCAGTTCGGCCCGATCGAGGAGGCGCGCATCACGAAACGGCTGACCGAGACCGGGACCAATGGGGAATCCGCCCAGTTCCTGGCCCGCCTGGCTCAAGGCAGCCTGGGGTTGGCCTGTCAGTGGGCTCAGCTCGAATCCGAAGGCGCGCCGCTGCTGGAAACCAAGCGAGCTATCGTCTCTTCTCTGGCACGCTTCGGCTTGCCCGATGCGCTGGACCTGGCGGAGAAACTCCTGGCCCAGGCCAAGCAGATCGCCGCCTGCTGGACCGATCTGGACAAAACAGTGAGCAAGAGCGATCTCGGTCGTCGGGCCCAGAAAACGCTGATTCGGATCATCCTGTCGGCATTTCACGACGCGATGCGGGTCAACGTCGTGGCTGAACCCGCTTTGATTCACTTCGATCAGCAACGCGAGATCACCCGCCTGGCGGCTCGGATCGAGCCTGAGGAAGCGGCCGCCAAGATCAATGACGGGTACGAAGCCCTCCGCTGGATCGACGCCAACGTCAACGAGCGGCTTATTTTCGAGCGGCTGTTGTTACGACTGGCCCCGTCTGCTATAATCGCCCCCAGACGTTAGTATAGGGTGAATCTCCATTTACGGGGGGCGCGTTTCCCGTTCGACGTGGCGGCGCCCCCCGGTTAGGATTATAGCAATGACCGAGACAACGGCGAAATCAAAGCCGAACAAGACCAAGAAGTACATGCTCGTTCGTCATGGCCGGATGAGGAACCTCGGTCTCTTCGAGCACGATGAGGCCCACATTCCGAACACCCCCACTCAGGTCGTCGTCAAGACCGACAAGGGGCTCGAATTGGGCCAGGTGGTCGGCGAGGTCAGCTCGTATAAGGAAGGCCGCTTCCGGTTCAACGAAGAGCAGATCTGCGGCTATTACACCAATAGCGACATCAACTTCTCGGGCGAGCCGAAGGGCAAGTTCATTCGCTACGCCACCGCCGACGACATCAGCGAACAGCAGCATCTGACGATGATCACCGCCGATGAGATCGCCTGTTGCGAACGCCTCGCCAAGGAACTGAAGCTGAAGATGAAGATCGTCGGCGCCGAGCATATCTTCGGCGGCGAGCGTATTATCTTCTACTTCATGTCGGAAGGGCGGGTCGATTTCCGCGACCTCGTCCGGCGACTGGCCCAGGAGTATCAGACGCGGATCGAGATGCGTCAGATCGGCTCACGCGACGAGGCCAAGCTGCTCGGCGACGTTGAAAGCTGCGGCCAGGAATGCTGTTGCATCAAGTTCCTGCAGTTGCTCAAGCCGGTGAACATGCGGATGGCGAAAATGCAGAAAGCCACGCTCGATCCGTCGAAGATCTCCGGCTACTGCGGACGCCTCAAGTGCTGCCTGCGCTACGAGGACGAGAACTACATGGCCCTCAAGAAGAAGCTGCCCAAGCGGAACACCTGGGTCCGGAGCAAGGAAGGCGCCGGCAAGGTGGTCGAGGGCAAGGTCATCAACGGCCAGATCCTCACGCAACTGGTGGTGGTCGAGACTGAGGGCGGCGAGCGGGTGGCGATGCCGGTCGACGATCTCACGATCCTGCCGGGACCTCCGGCCCGCAAGGACAACGCCAAAGAGGGTCAGAGCGACGGGGCGTCCTCTCGGTCGCGGTCTTCCCGGCCGTCACGATCCTCTCGGCCGCCGCGCTCGGGACGCCCGAAGCGCTCGTCCCGTCCGTCAGATTCGTCTGAGGCGTCCGGCTCGTCGGATGCGTCCAGTCCTTCGGAATCTTCCGGCTCCTCCGAGTCTTCCGGCCCGTCCAAGTCGTCGGATGCGTCTGGAGGGGGCGGGGGGGGATCGTCGCGACCGCCGCGCTCGGGACGCCGACCTCGTCGCGGCAGAGGCAGAAAACCCCAGTAGACCTAAGGAACAGAGATGCCCCGAAAGATCGTTGTCACCTCGGCGTTGCCCTATGCGAATGGGCCCATCCATATCGGACATCTGGTGGAGTACCTCCAGACCGATATGTGGGTGCGCTTCCAGAAGGCGTGCGGTCACCAGTGCTACTACTTCTGCGCCGACGACACGCACGGCACGCCGATCATGATCAGCGCCCGGGCGGCCGGCATACGCCCCGAGGATCTCATCGACCGCGTACACAAAGAGCATGCGGCCGACTTCGCTCAGTTCCATATCGAGTTCGACAACTACTACAGCACGCATTCGCCCGAGAACCAGCAGCTCAGCGAGTTGATCTTCCACCGGCTCAACGAGGCCGGTTCGATCGCCCGGCGCGACGTCGAGCAGACGTACTGTGAGAGCTGCAAGATGGCCTTGCCCGATCGCTATGTCCGCGGCACGTGTCCCCGGTGTGGCGCCGAGGACCAGTATGGCGACTCCTGTGAGGTCTGCGGCGCGACCTATCAGCCCAAAGACCTCGTCGAGCCCCGTTGCGCCACATGTGGGGCGACGCCCGTATTGCAGACTTCCGAGCACTACTTCTTCAAGCTGGCGGACTACGAGCAGCAACTCAAGACCTTGATCGGCGGTGGGCACACCCAGAAGTCGGTCGCCAACAAGCTCAACGAGTGGTTCCAGGCGGGCTTGAGAGACTGGGATATCTCTCGCGACGGACCGTACTTCGGATTCAAGATTCCTGGCGAAGAGAACAAGTACTTCTACGTCTGGCTCGATGCTCCGATCGGATACATGGCCTCGGCCAAGAACTACTGCGAGTCACACGGCTTGGACTTCGAGGAACTCTGGAACAGCCCCGACAACGAGCTGTACCACTTCATCGGCAAGGACATCATGTATTTCCACGCGCTGTTCTGGCCCGCCATGCTTATGGGCGCGGGTTTCAAAACGGCCAACAAACTGTTCATTCATGGGTTCCTCACGGTCAACGGCGAGAAGATGAGCAAGTCGCGCGGGACGTTCATCCGCGCGAGCACCTTCGCCGGACATCTGAATCCGGAGTCGCTGCGCTACTACTACGCGAGCAAACTGACCGACACGGTCGAGGACATCGACCTGGGCGTTGAGGACTTCATCAACAAGACGAACGCCGATCTGGTGGGCAAGTACGCCAACCTCGCGTCGCGTTCGGGGCCCATGCTGACGAAGAAGCTGGATGGTCGATTGGGTCGGCTCGACGCCGAGGGACGCGAACTGCTGGACAAGCTCGTCGGCGCCAAAGAGGGCATCATCCAGAACTACGAAGGGCTCAACTACGCCGCCGCAGTGCGGACGATCAGCGCGCTGGCCGATCAGGCCAACCGCTATGTCGAGCAGAAGCAGCCCTGGACGACGATCAAGACCGACGCCGAGCAGACGCGCGTCACCCTCACGACCGTGCTCAACGCCGTGAAGGTGCTCGCGATTTACCTCAAGCCCATCCTGCCGGTGTTCACCCAGAAGATCGAGAAGTTCCTGCAGGTCGCTCCGCTGAGCTTTGCGGATGTCGAAACCGCGCTGGAAGATCACGAAATAGGTCGTTTCGAACGGTTGTTTGAGAGAATTGACGAGGAACAGGTACACACCATGATCGACGAGAGCAAAGAGGGACAGGCCGCCCAACCGGCGGCGACGCCCGCCGCGGATTCGGAAGAAAAGGCCGCTTCGCCTTTCAAGCCGGAAGTGACGATTGAAGATTTCATGAAGCTGGACCTGCGTATCGCCAAGGTCGTCACCGCCGAACCGGTCGAGGGCGCCAATAAGCTCCTGCGTCTGGTCCTGGACGTGGGCGGCGTCGAGCGGAACGTGCTGGCCGGAATCGCCAAGGCCTACGAACCCGAGAAGCTGGTCGGCCGACTGGTGGTCTTCTTCGCCAACCTCAAACCGCGGAAGATGAAGTTCGGTCTCTCCGAGGGGATGATCCTCGCCACCGGGCCCGGTGGCTCCGACATCTTCCTGCTCTCGCCCGATACCGGTGCGGTGCCTGGGCAGAGCGTTTCGTAGTTCTGTTTGCTCATTTTTGGGTTTGATGTTTCGCGCGGCAGCGGTTTGCCCGCACTCGCGCCTCACGAAAGGCTGCTTGAAGCCAAGGGAGTGTTGTAAAGAATCGCGATGAAGAAGGGTCTTGACGAAATCGCTAAAGAGAGCGGCCGTTATCAGGCGGCCGCGTTCAAGTTTGTCTACGAAGGGCTGGGCTACACGGTCCAGCATGTCACGCAGGAATCCCGGCACGTCAGCGGCCAGACACTCTGCGAGGGGCTGCGCCGGATGGCGATCGAGAAGTACGGCCGGCTCGCCCTGATGGTTCTGACCACCTGGGGGCTCACGACCACTCGCGATTTCGGGGAGATCGTCTACATCCTGATCGACAACGAGTGGATGAGCGCCCAACCGACCGACACCATAGACGACTTCAACGACGTCTATGAGTTCGAGCCCACGTTCAAAGAGCAGTTCGCCTTCTAATCCAGCCAGTCAGGCGGTTCGACGCCGTAGCGGGCGGCGTAGTCGCCTTTCTTGAGGCACGCGACATCCCGCATCGCTTCCATACGCGCCAGCAGGTGAGTGGGCATGCGTTCGTCGTAGCCGAGTTGAAACGGCGCCGATCCGGTAAAGGGCGTGCCCTCCTGGGAGTAGCGTCTTTCAGCGATCCGCAGCAGCGTCGCCATACTCATCTGCCAGGGATACCCGAGTTGCATCAGGTTGTGGTGCAGGTAGGGCGCCAGCGTCCAGAACTGGTTGACTTCGTTCTTGCGACAGGCCAATGCTTTTCCCAGGTTGATCAGCTTGGCCCGGTTCGTGACGGTCACGCTCTTGAGGTACTCGATCAGATCCAGCCCGAACTCGCGGCTGAACACATATTGCGGCGGATCCTCGTTGCCCACGTAGAACCAGTAGTTCTTGTCGTATTCCGACGGGTAGATGAGTCGGACCAGGTGCGTGCCGTCCTCGACCAGGCGGCGCAGCTTGCCGTCGAGGTTGCCGAAGCCCGTCTCGCTCTCGAAGCTCTCGCCGCGAATGCCCTGAGGCAATTCGTTCGGGAACCGCGCCTCCATCTCGGCCAGGAACTCCAGTTCCTTTCTTGCCTCGGAACGGAGATGCCCCGGAGGCCGCCGGCCCTTCAGAATGGCGTTTGCCGGCGGGCCGTTCTTCTCGAGCCAGGTGCGGTATTTCTGACCCAACTCCTCCAGCTCCAGGTCCGTCGAGTGCTTGTGGAAGCTGTAGAAGTAATCCTGGCTGAACGTCTTGTACAGGGCAATCGGTTCCATGGCGACAACAGAACCCCTTCCTCCCTGGCGCACTCGTCTGGATGCGGCGTCCTCGCCTGACGTGTCAGGACGCGTCCGCCGGACCACCGACCCTTCTCCAACGCGGCCCCTGCTCCGGCCCCATGCTTCCAGGATAGGAAAAGGCGGCCTCCGGATCAATCCTGCTTCGCGATCAACTCCAGCCGGGCCGATAGCTCTCGCGCAGCAGAGGTTTGGCCGCTTCGCATCCTTTGGCCGTCAGCGTGCGGGCGTCCCAGTCGAAGCCGCTGCCCGCTCGATACGCTACGTTGCCCAGCAGCACCGTTTCAGCCAGTGGTCCTGAGTAGTCGAAGTTGCACGTCGCGGGCTCTTCGCCCCGGCAGGCGAGGATCCATTCCTTGTGGAAGCCGGGCGACGGCGGGATTGACGGCGCCGGTGGTGTGAAGTCCGCGAACTCCTCCTCGGGCCACAGCTTGTGTTGACCAAAATCGGTGGTCAGTATGCCTTTCTCGCCGATGAAGATCGTGTTGGCGCCCTTGCTGGGAATGCCCTTTTCCTCGAGCCCGGCTGGCTTGCCGTGCGACCAGTGCAGCGTCAGAGGAGGCTGCCCGCCGCGGGCCGGGAACTTGTACGTCACCTGCATGGATTTGGGCGTCCGCTCCGGATCGACGGGCGGCCCCGAAGCGTCCACGTGTGTTGGGTGCTTCAGGTCCAGGGCCCAGAAGGGGATGTCGAGGATATGACAACCCCAGTTGCCCGCCTCGGCGGTCCCGTAGTCCCACCAGAATCGCCAGCCATACGGGCAGAAG
>JANQFY010000319.1 GCA_028277585.1 Sedimentisphaerales bacterium | reverse complement strand
TCCGAATCGGCGCTCGCCCGGCGGCCAACGACCGCTTCTTCATGGGCGAGATCGACGAGCTGTATCTATACGACCGCGCCCTGTCGCAGGCCGAGATCGCCTACAGAGCGGGCCGGACCCAGCCGTTTGACATCGACTGATTCTTACTTCGTTGCACCACGCGTTTATGGGGTCCGCGTCTCCACGACGTGGGCCCCATTCTCATGCGCCCTTGCTTCTCTGGTCGACCGGGAGTTCGCGCCACGGTTGTGCCACTCGTGAAATGACGTAGAATGGACTCTGTGAATCTGTCACGATCGTCCGTCGCCCTTGTGTTCAGGAATGCGAAGTGAAGTCGAGCGGTAGAATCATCACGATTGGGTTGTCCCCGGCTTGGGACGTGAGTTGCCGAGGGCGGGATTTGGAGTGGGGTAGGCACCCGGAGATCGATGAGCAGGTGGTCCGTCCGGCCGGCAAGGCGCTGAACGTCTCGTCCGCTCTGGCTTGGATGGGACGTGAGAGTGTCGCAGCCGGTCTCTGGGGTCGCGAGGATTATGATTCGATGCGCCGGGCCGTTCAGGGTCAGGGCGACTTCGTCCGCGTTGAGATGACACGGGTCGACGGACCGACTCGGCGGAATATCACCGTGGTTGACACGCATCGACAACGCGAAATGCATCTGCGTTGCAGAAGCAGGCTCGCCAACGCGGCGTCCATCCAGCGCTTGAGTGCGGATCTGAAGGGGCTCGTTCGTGCGGGCGACGTATGTGTCTTCGCCGGTGCGATGCCTGGAGATGCTCTGCTGGATCCGATCATCTCGATGGTTGGCGCCTGTCGCGAACGGGAAACCCGCGTGGTCCTCGACGCGCACGGACCGGCGCTGGAGGGGCTTGTCGATGCACGCTTGCCCTGGCTGATCGCGCCCAACGTAGAGGAATTGGCCCAGTTGCTGGGGGCGGAGGTCAAGGACACGTCTGCTCGCCTGGTCGCCGCCGCTCGACCATTGCTGGAGAAGGTGCCTAATCTGCTCATCAGTCGGGGTTCCAAAGGCGCGATTCTGGTCACAAAGCGAGGCGTCTGGGCCGGGCGGACCACCACGCGGGGCAAGGTCCTCGAAACCGTCGGATGCGGCGACTACCTCCTGGCCGGCTTCCTGGCCGGTTACGGCAAACGAAACAACGCCCGCGACGCCCTGACGACGGCGATCAAGGTTGCCACCGCCCGCGCCCGCGGCTGGAGCGAAACCCACGCCTGGTCCCAGACAAGCAGACGGATCGCGGTTCAAGTCGAAGCCCTCTGATTGGGGTCGTGCCTGCGAATCTTCGGGAAAAATGAAAAAATGTTGCATCGCCCGGGCCGTTTCGCTATAGTACTGGGCTTGTGGCTGTCTTGTCGCAAGGGGTAAGCCGGACCGCGGGAGCGGTCATTGGGGTCAGCAGGATCACGGCATGGTTGACTCAAGCCTCCGACAAGACCTTACCAGACTGCCTCGCGGCGGTCTCCGTGACAACTTGAGATCGGACGATCCAAATGCTCGCGGTCGGAAGTGCCGGTGGTTCTTGGACTTCCATCCGGTGTTTGATGCACATAGGTTAACCCGGTGGTGTAATTGGCAACACATGGGCTTTTGGTGCCCATATTCCTGGTTCGAGTCCAGGCCGGGTTGTTTTTCGCTTTGACGAATGATTGGATTCCTGAAAGGACCCTATGGCCGAGCGAGTAGCTATCTTGTTGGCGGCCGGCGCCAGTAGCCGGATGAACACACAGTTGCCGAAGGTGCTGCACGAAGTGACGGGGCGCCCGATGTTGGCGTATGTTCTGGACGCCTGTCGCAGTGTCGGGACGGACAAGATCTACGTGGTTGTTGGGTTTGGTGCTGAGCAGGTCAAGGAACGGTTCGCGGGCGCGTCCGATATTGTCTGGGTCGAGCAGACTGAACAGCTTGGTACGGCCCACGCCGTTGGCTGCTGTAAGGAGCACCTGAAGGATTTCACCGGCGAGACGCTCGTGCTTTGTGGGGATGGGCCCCTGATTCGGGCCAAGACTCTCCAGACGCTGGTCGAGAAGCACGAGACGGAGCATTCGGTCGCAACGCTTGCTACGGCGGTCCTGGAGGATCCGACGGGGTACGGCCGGATCGCTCGCGACGCCTATGGGAACATTCAGGGCATCGTCGAGCACAGCGATTGCACTCCCGCCCAGCGGGCGATTCGCGAGGTCAATCCCAGTTACTACCTCTTCAACAATCAAATGCTGTTCTCAGCACTGGAACAGGTCAAGCCGGACAACGTCAAGAAGGAGTACTATCTCACCGACGCTCTGTCCGTGCTGATTGCCGGCGGAAACAAAGTGGTTGCGATTACGGCGGTTCGCCCGGAAGAGGCGATGGGTGTCAACAGCCGCGCTCAACTGAGTGTGGCCAGCAAGATCATGCAGCGCCGCATCCAGCAGGAGTTGATGGAAAACGGCGTTACGATTGTCGATCCGGACAATACCTGGATCGATGCCCGTGCCCAGATTGGCCAGGACACCGTTATTGAACCGTTTACCTATATTCACGGCCCCGTCCAGATCGGGCGCGGTTGTCGGATCGGGCCGTTTGCGTTCCTGCGCAACAAAACGACTCTGGCCGATGACGTGGTCCTTGGTGTTTTCACGGAGGTCAAGGACGTCTCGCTGGCCGACGGCGTGCGGGCCCGGCATCACAGCTATCTGGGCGATGCGGCCATTGGGAAAAACGTCAA
>JANQFY010000133.1 GCA_028277585.1 Sedimentisphaerales bacterium | reverse complement strand
TGACCTATATGCACGGCAAGGCGATTCGCACGCTGGAATTCCGGGCGATCGGTCACACCGTCGGCGCCGGTTTCGTCGCGTTTGTCGCGATGGTCATCTTCAATCCGTTCCACCTGACGAACCTAACGCACACGTTCATCATCTCCTTCAGCGAGCACGCCGAGCGCTGGCGCGATGTGCATGAATGGCACGCCGCCTTCGACTGGACGAATCCGGTCGGCACGGCGATTCCTTTCCTCATCGTGTATCTGATCGGGTGGCTGAGCCTGGTCACGTGGGCGGTCGTTACGGTGTGGAGCGTTCGCCGGGCGGGGCAACTGAGTAAGAAGCAGGCCGAGACCGCCCAGGCGCTGGTGGGCCCGAAGATGGATCTGGCGCTGGTCATCGTCGCCGCTCTGACAGTCTACATGGCGATCCGTTCCCGGCGGTTCATTCCGATCGCGGGGTATGCGGCGTGTCCGATTATCGCTCTGATGATTCAGCGGATGGTCAGCTCGTTGTTGATTCTGACGCACCTGCGGAACGGGCTCGCATGGGTGGGGAACAACCGGGAGAAGGTCGCCCGTGCTCTGATGCTCGGGCTCGGTGGGGCGCTGGCGGTGCTGGTGTCCTCATGGGCCTTTCTCTGGCGTGTGCTGTTCCTCGATGTGCCGGGCCATCCGGCCGAAGAACAGCCGCGTTCCTGGCTCCTGACGCTGCTCGTGGTTTTGGCGTTTGCGTCGTTCCCCCTCTTGGCGTGGTTCTACACGCGTCAGCGTCGCGGGGAGATCGAGCCGGAGGATACGTCAACAGAGGCTTCGTTTGTCAAGTGGGCGTGGTGGACCGCCGCTGGAGGCCTGGCTTGCTTCGTGCTTGTTTTTGGCCTTTGGGTCGGCTGGAGGTTCGATCTGGTCTATCTCGACTATTGGCCCGCCGACTCGAAACTGACCTCGATCTTCATGCGCATGACGGCCTCGGACGCCAAGCCGTTCTATGCGTGCAAGTTCATTCGCGACAATAAGCTCTCCGGCAAGATGTTCAACTACTGGACCGAGGGCGGTTTCATCGCGTACGGCCAGACCCCGGACCCGAATACGGGGCGGACCCCGCTGCAGTTGTTCATGGATGGACGCGCCCAGGCCGCCTACAACACCGATACGTTCGATCTGTGGACGGAGATCACCGCCGGCGGACCTGCGGGGCGGGCGATTGTCCGGAACGCCAGAATGGCGCAGCGCGGGGTCACGGTGCGGGAGTACGCCCAGATCGGGGCGTGGATCAGTACGCAGCTTCGTAAGTATGACGTGTGGGTCGTGCTCATGCCGAATAATCAGTTCGACAAGCCGTTGGTTCAAGGCCTGATCTACGATCCGGATTGGCGCCTCGTTTTCATGAACAACAAGCAGAAGCTGTTCGTCGATGTCAGAAGCGACAAGGGTAAAGAACTGTATCAGGGGATGTTCACGCAGAAGCTGATCTATCCGGATGAGTTCTCGGCGAATTTGACATTGGGACACAACCTCCTCGAGTTCAAGGACCCGGTTCAGAAGCGCCAGGGTTTGGATCTGGTGAAGAAGGCCTTTGAGTTGAACCCGTCTCCGGGACCCATGTTGGATATGCTGCTGATCGCCGGCTCGTTCGCCGAATTCAGCGCGGAGGTCGATAAATTCTGCGTGGACTACGCGACAGAATTCGACAAGAACAAGGCCGAGTTGTCGCGTCAGGATGGCTACAACCACCGTCTGGAAGCGGCTCGGCTGGCCATGTTGCGGCTCGAACGCGTCGCCAAGGCCCAAGGCAATGCGGAAGCGGCCAAGACATGCGCTGAGCGTATGAACGCGTACTTGCTCGAGCGAAACCGGATCTCCGCGAGGAAGAGGTGGTAGCCGATGGTTGACGCGGATCGATCCGAGGGCGAGCCGCACGCGGTGGCGCCGCCGGTCTCCATTACGGTTTTCTTTCCCTGTCACAACGAACAGGCCCACGTCCACCGTGTGGCCGAACAGGCGGTGCAGGTTCTTGAGTCGCTGAAGGCCGACTACGAGGTGATCATCGTCGATGACGGCAGTCAGGACGAGACGGGGCGAATCGCCGATGAACTGGCCCAGAACAATCCCCGCGTTCGCGCGATCCATCACGAGCGGAATCGCGGCTACGGCGCGGCGCTGCAGTCGGGTTTTCGCGCCGCCACCAAGGAACTCGTCTTCTACACCGATGGCGACGGGCAATTCGATATCGGTGAGATGCCTGACCTGCTGCCTCTGCTGGCGGACTTCGACATCGTCAGTTGCTATCGGATAACCCGCCAGGATCCGTTGATGCGCAGGATCAACGGTTGGCTCTGGACCCGGGTGATCCGCCTGGCTTTCTCGCTGAGGGTCCGCGACGTGGACTGCGCGTTCAAGCTCTACAAACGCCGCCTCTTCGACGAGATCACGATGGAGAGCACCGGCGCGCTGATCGATACGGAGATTCTCGCCCGCGCAGTCCGGCGGGGGTATCGGATCACCCAGCGGGGCGTGCGACACTACCCGCGCACCGCCGGCCAGCAGACCGGGGCCAACTGGCGCGTGATCCTCAGGGCCTTCAGGGAACTGCTGCAACTGCGTCGACGTATTCTCCGTGAAAAGTGACATCCGTCCGACTCATCGAGTCGAGGGGCGTCGTAAGGCTATGCACAGACGACGAGTCAATCTCTTCATCTATGGGTCCCTGCGTGACAGTCGCATCTTTCAGTCCGTCAGTGGTCTGCGTTTCGCTCGGCGCCCTTCGCGATTGGACGAGCGAACATTGTTTGCCGAGCCGGCGTTCTTGCCGGGCCATCGCAAGCTCAGCCCGGACAACGTCTATTTCTATGCCGTCAAGGCCCCGGCGGCGCGCCTGGAGGGGCTGGTCATTCATGATGTCCCTCTCTCGGCGATGGCGGAGATCGATCGCTACGAGGGCAAACGCTATCATCGCGAGAGCGTCAGTGTTTCGACCGGTCATGGGACGGTCGCGGCGCAGGCGTATCTCGTGACCACCGAATCGATGCGGAAGCACTTCGGCGATCGGTTCCACGTCAATCTGATTCACGAACTGTGGCTCCGCAAACGCATCGATCGCTTTCTCCGCCGGCACACGCGGCCGGGCGAGCGCACGGTCGACGCGGAGTCGGAACGCCAGGCTGAGCGAGAGTTGCTTGGCACGACCGAACGCGATCTGGTGATGAGTCACTACCATTCAGATGCGGTGAGCGATTACTATCTCGAGCGCGAGTTGAACCGGCCGCGACCCAGTATACGCCACCTGCTGGGAGACACACAGGCGCAGCCCTACCTGATGAGCTATCTCACCCTGGTTCTGCGTCAGGTGGTCCTCAACCAGTTTGAGGAGCGTATTCAGCACCGATTCCGCTTCGAATTGGAGCACATGCGTTCGTCGGAACGTTATTTCTCGCGGTCGATCAGCCTCCTGGTCGCGCTGCAGATGATCAACGCCAACAGCAGCGTCCTTGACCTGCTCACGGAGCGCAGTCTCAAGACCATGCCGGGCGAGGGCAGCGACCTGATCGACTACGTCAAGTATGCGGTCCGAGCGGCCAAGAGCACCTTCGAGCCCCGCGTGGCCGAGGCGCATCTGAACCGTATCCGGTCCAATCTGCAACCGGGACTTGTGCCGCTGGGGTGCGAACTGGAACTGAGCAATCTCGGGCCCGCGGCGGTCGAGCCGCAGCGCAGCATTTGGAAGATGCGGGATCCGGTCTACGACGGATTCAAGTACTTCTACGATTTCTGTCTCGACGTGCTCTGCTGGAAGTTGGGCGGGTACATCGACGACCATACCGGCTCGGGCCAACGGCGGCGCTGCGCCGGTTTCCTCGAACTGGCGCCGGGCCGGCTGAACATTGCCGGAGAGTTGTCGCGACCGGCTACCAGCGATCCCTGGCTACTCAATCAGTTGATCCGTGCCCTGGTCAACTTCTTCCAGGTGGAACCGCACAGCCTGCATCTGACGTTCCAATTGCTCAAGCACCAAATCGGGAAGCATCGCACGCTTCCCCTGGGCTTTGTCAAGTGCCTGCTGGCGCTGGGCGGCGGACTCGAACACAAATCGGGAGGCTTGTGGGTCTCGAGGATGCACTACGACGAGATCACTCAGTACAGCGTTGGGGAGGAGCTGGTCTTCGCGCGCTGCAGTCGACGCAACTGGTATCTCGGAGGCGACGAGCTGGGTGACAGGGCCCCGACCCAGGCGACGACGCACACGCAGCAGTACAAGTTCATCCGACTGGAGAAGCGGGCGAACTATGAGCCTCTGATCATGTGCCTTAAGGGGCTGCAGATCGCCTACAACCCGGGTGACTACCTCAGTGCCGACCAACTCAAGACGAGTCCTCATCTGCGGCGTGACTATCAGAGGCTCAAGCGCTGGGCCGCTCGTCCGGAGCCGATCAGTCCTCAGGTCATCGGTCGTTTCATGAACACGATTCAGCAAGGCTTGATGAACGAGCGTCATCGTCGGCCGGCCCACGCGCTACACTATATCGAATGGGCGCTGGCCGCCATCGCCACCCAACTGCAACTGTTCAATCAGCAGATCAGAAAGACGATCTATCCGTGACAGACTTGGTCGCGCGTCGCGGGTGATAGTCGGGTCGCAGGAAACGTAAGCAGGGTGATTCGGGGGAAGGGGATGAAGACGCGGAGACCTCATCCAAGTGCCGCTGAGACAACGCCGGACTCCTGTCGGCCCGGCGGATGGTGCAGGGGTGCCGATCAACAAGTGATCGCTGGGGCCGGCGCGATGACCAGGTGATTCATGTTGCAGCACCAGGGGTTGTCACAACTGTGCTCGACCACGGGCGGAAGCTTGTCGTAGAGGGCGTAGTACAGATAGCGATGGACCTGAAGCGAGTAGACTTCGCCGTCATGCTCGAACTTGTAGCGGGCGTATCCCTCCTCATCATGGTCGCCCAGCCAGCGCCAGCAAAGCCGGGATTCACGCCGTTCGATGAGTCGCCAAAGGTCCTGATTGAGTTCTCGGTGGGATTGCCTGAAGAGGTGATACTGCTCGTCGGTGTTGTGTGCCATCGTGCGCCTTTCGTTTCGAAGTTGTCACGTTCCTTATATCGTGCCAACGCGGGGCCCACTTTGCCAGAATCCGCGATTTCTTCGATCTTTTGCAGGCGGCTGTTTCGGCGCCGGAAGGGCGACAGCACGCCTGTACGGTTCACCTTAGAAACGGGAAATCGGCCTTGCTATAGTCCTTACGGGCGAATTGACGGTGCCATCGCAAGCTCCAGAGTTTCCAGAGGGGAATCCGGCGCGCCGAGCCGTCTAGAAAGACCCCCTGGGTTGCGTGGTTGTGTCGTTCGAGAAACGTGCGCCAGATCTGTGTGCCGCCCTGTCCATTCTCAGGAAAATCGCTGAAGATCACCCGAGGGGCCGTAGGAATACGATCGGTGTCTCGGGGACGCAGATGCCAGTGGATACAGTCGACGAAGACGGGAATATCTGCGGTGTTCTTCTCGAACGCGTACTTCCAATAGCGGCTGTCGGCATCCAGTGGATCGGTGACCCAGCGATTCATGCCGTAACTGCCCCAGAAGGCGCCCTTGGAAATGAAGTCGCGGGACGAGGCGTCGGAAGCGGTGTGCGGGCGTCCCCAGCTGTGCTCGATATCGCCGCGCATCTCCGTACTGCGATAGTCGATCGAAGGTTTCATTGCCGATGGGCACAGTCGGATTTCATCGATGTTTTGGTAGTAGGGCTGGAGCATCGCCATCCAGTCGCCGGCGGTGGTTTGGATCTGCCCACCCTGAGGGTACGATTCGCGCCAGAGAATGCCCTCGGATTCGGTCGCGTATTGCGACGTGGCGAGTCCCCATTGCTTGAGATTGTGAAGACAGATGACGGCCCGCGCCTGGTCACGCGCGCGGTGCAGCGCGGGAAGCAGAATGGCCATCAGGAGTGCAATAATGGCGATGACGACCAGCACCTCTATCAGAGTGAAACCGGACCGTTCACGCAACTCCATACACCAGACCCCCAGTAGTTGAGCGATGCGCGCCAGCCGCCGAAGGCCAGCGTTTGATTGCCGGAGCAACCGGCCACGTGTTCCCTACGCCACAGACGATGCTGCGGTTCGACTCTTATCCTTGCTGAACCTCAATGGCGATTCTTCATGTCCATAACGAAGCGATCCAGGCAGGGCACGAAGGCGCGACGATACTCCCTGCAAAGGTGACTCGTGGGTCGAAAGTCGCGACACGCCTGAGGGCGGTGTTCGTAGATCAAGCACTTTCGCGAGGCCAGATTCAGGAAATAGCACGGGAGTATATCGCCTTTTCGGTGCGGGTCGCGCCGGTCGAACCATTCGACGATGTAGCGCACCTCAGCGTGCAGCGAGGCCATCTCCTCATCCCGAAAGGGCGGGGCGCCCACATTGGCGCAACAGGCGCCGCAGAATTGGCATCCAGTCAGCGGGATCGTTCGGTGGTCTGCATCGAGCGTAGGGTGTATCATAGCCTACCCCCTGAACACGCAGCCAGTGTGCGCCACGCCGTCCGACCCCGTCGGTCCTACGCGGTGGACAGATCGATCCAGTTAATTCCGATCTTGCGGGCGGCGTATCCGGCTGCCTTGAGGTGGTCGCCATAGACCATCATCCAATGGGAGTCGCGCACCTCATTGCGCAGTTGTTCCCAGTTGCCCTGAATCTCAATATCTTGTTGGGATCGGCACACTTCATAGAAGGGATTATCCTTGACGATCCCATTGAAACCGAGCCAGCGTGTGGTGCTATATTCCGGATCGATGAACGTGACCTTCTGTCCCTTGGGGATCTCCACCTTCGGGGCCGCGCCGTATTCCGATTCGTAGTGGGTCATGATCTTGGCCGGTTCGTAGCGGACGCCGTCGAGACGGCGGGGGGCGCTGCAGTGGGCGGCGGTCATGACGCCGTTGTGGGGGAAAGTCGAGTTGTGCATGAAGACGGGCTTGCCTGAGATGTAGTGCAGGAGAATGCCGGCCGGGATGATGACGAAGTCCGATTCACAGAAGGCCATCAGCCCCTCGTCATTGAGCAGGCCGAGGGTCAGGCAGGGCGTGGTCTTGGAGATTGGCAAAACGGTACTCATGCAACCGCGAATGGTAAAGGCCGGAGCGTTGTTCTCGCGCATCAGGTCCTTGAACAGGCCGTGCAGGATGAAGCCGTTGACTACGAACTCCATCTCCGTCTCCAGCGTCGTGCCGGGAAGCGAGAGATACCGGGCTGCCTGGAGTTCGGCCAGTCTGCGCCGCCTCTTGTCCTTCGCTGCTGCTTCGATGCGGCCCGAGGCTTCGCTGTAGGGAACGTCGACAATGTTGAGTCGATAGCGGTTCCGCGCCGCTTGCGGGGCGTCCGGTGCATATTTCCCCCACGGCCCGCCCAGTGCGACGATACGCGCCCCGATGAAGTTCTTCACGCCATAGAGCGCCCGGCAGCGCCAGAGCAGTTCATCGTAGTCGTCAACCACGACATCGTCGACGTGGACATCGCCATGATCGGCGCAGGAGTTCTTCAGGCACGCATCGCAACCGGTCGTGAGGTACTTGGTGCTTAGGGCCTCGTACCAATAGTAGGACGGCCCGGAGCGATGGCGTACGAAGATGAGGGTGTCCTTGTCCTTCTGTGGCGCGAAGCAGGCCCTCAGGGTGGTGCCCGAGCCCGTTGCGGCGTAGACGACGACACAGTCATAGTCAGTCTTATGAACGCGCGCCGCCTCCTCGGGGTTTCTGACCTTGACGACAGGGAGGACCTGGATCGGGAACCCCGCCTTGGCCGAGAGGGTTCGCCATTC
>JANQFY010000115.1 GCA_028277585.1 Sedimentisphaerales bacterium | reverse complement strand
GGAGCGCATCCGGGGCATCAGCCGGGCGCAGGTCTGGGGACCGAAATACAGCATGCGGGTCTGGATGGACGCCGATCGCCTCTCGGCGCTGGGGCTTAGTCCCGACGAGGTGGCGGCCGCGATTCGCAGCCAGAATGTCCAGGCTTCGATCGGCGTCCATCCAGACGCGCATGCTGTATTTCGGTCCCCAGACCTGCGCCCGGCTGATGCCCCGGATGCGCTCCAGCGCCGGTTTGATGATTCTGATGGCATAGTCGCTCAGGAACAACTCGTCGCGGCTTCCGTCCGGGGAGCGCACAACGACGAAGCCAAGCATGTCCGCTGATTCGGTCTCAACTGTCACGCCCTGCTGGGTCACCTCGATCGGCAGCATGGGCTCGGCCTGGGCGACGCGGTTCTGCACCTTCACCTGCGCCATATCGACGTTCGTTCCCACGGCAAAGGAGACGGTCAGCGAGTAGTTGCCTGCGTTGTCAGAGGTCGATGACATGTAGATCATGTCCTGGACACCGTTGACGGCGTCCTCGATCGGTCCGGCGACGGTCGCGGCCAGCACCTCGGCGCTCGCTCCGGGATACATGGCGCGCACCACGATCTGCGGGGGCGTCACCTGCGGGTACTGCGCGATCGGCAGCGAGAAGATCGAGAGGATCCCCGCCAGCATCAGCACGATGGAGACGACGCCCGCCAGACGCGGACGTTCGATGAACACACGGGAAATCATGGCGTCACCTCCAGCAATGTCACGCTGGCCGTCATACCGGGCTGGACCTTCTGTACGCCCTCAACCACAACGCGATCGCCTGCCTTCAAGCCGGAGAGAACCACGAAGTCGGCCTCAATCGAGTTACCCAGCTTCACGCGGGCCGTGCCCACCTGCCCGGCCTCATCGACCGTCAGCACATAGCTGCCCTGCGGGTCCACCAGCACGGCCCTCTGCGGGATGCGGAGACCCATCGGACGCTCTTGCTGGCCCAGCAGGATGTTGACATAGCCGCCGGAAACCAGGAGCCCGTCGGAGTTATCGAAGAGATAGCGAACCGCTAGCGTCCCGGTTTCCCGGCTCATGGCATTGTCATCGAAATCCTTCTTGCCGATCGTTTCGAGCGTCGCGCCGCTGGGCAACCTCACCCGCGCAGCCAACGCATCGGCCTGCCCGGCCAGTTCCTGGCGACGCAGGTCCAGATAGACACGGTCCGTCATGGAGAAGACCACACGGATCGGATCGGTCTGAACGATCCGCGCCAATGGATCGGACGACGAGGTAACGTAGTTGCCCTTCGTCGCCTTCGCGGCGCCGATGCGACCGGCGATGGGCGCGCGGATCTCTGTGTAACCCAGATCGATCTGCGCCAGGTTCAGGTTGGCCTCGGCCTGCTCGATATTCGCGGCGGCCTGCAGATGGTCGCTCTCGGCTCTATCGACATCCGCTTGCGAGACGCTGCGTTCACCGGCCTCTTGCAGACGCTTGAGGTACTTCTGGGCCCGCACGAGCTCGGCCTTGGCTCGCGACAGCTCCGCCTGACGGACCTCGACCTGCGCTCGATACGACTTCTGGTCGATCGTGAAGAGCAGATCGCCCTCGCTGACGGCCGCCCCCTCCTTGAAATGGACCTGGTCGATGTACCCATCCACTTCCGTGCGAACCATCACTTCCTGCACCGGCTCCACCGAAGCGATGTACTCTTCCAGCACATCCAGCGGCGCTTCAGTCAACTCCAGCGCACCCACCGCCGCCGGCGGCATCGCGCCCATGGGTCCCATGCCCGGGGGCGGCCCACCGGCCGGCATCAAGCCGCGTGCGAAGAAACCGGCAGCCACCGCCAGCGCCAATCCGATCAAGTATGCTACAACTTTCATTGGTCTCTCTCTCCTGTTTCTTACCTATTACGTCTTCGGTCGCGTAGCGTGCGGCCCAAGAATCGTGTCAAAACTAAACTCCATAACCTCATAGAACTGCTCGAAGGCACACTCTTTCATCAGCGCCAGTTCCATCGCCCCAATCCATGTGGCAACCAGGGCCAATGCCAGCTTGCCTACGTCGACCTCGGGGCTCAGGTCACCCGTTTCCTGAAGATGAATCAGTGACTGCTCAAAATCCTCACTTGGATCGCCGCGTAACGCTTCGAGTCTCTTGTGCACGTCCGTCATGAGTTCAGCCGACCATTCGATCTGGAAATGGTGGAAGAACTCGATCTTCTGGAGCTGTTTGTCCTCCGTCATCTTCCGCGCGAAGCCGAGCACGATCTTTCGCAGCTCGGCCAGCGTATCCGGCCGCCTCCCTATGACCTCATCGAAATACGTCTCTTCCGCATGACGTATCACGGCCGTCAGGAGATCGACCTTCGTTTTGAAATGCCAGTAGATCGCCCCCTTACTCAGGCCGATCCGCTCGGCGATATCCACAAAGCGGGTTTTCGAGTACCCCTTCTCGGTGAAGACATCCAACGCCGCCTCCAAAATGCGCCGCCGCGTCTGGGCGGCTTCTTCCTTCGTTCGTCTGGGCATAGTCGTTCCTTACTGGGGTTAACGAACCAGATTATACATACCGGCCGACCAGTATACAAGCGCCTATTTCAAAAATTCTTTGGAAAAACGCATTTGGGGGGAAGGTGAACCACTGACTCGAAGGCCTTGATTCGCCCGTCGAGACCCCGAGAGAGCCGAGAACGGGTGAGACTGGCATCGTTATCGGAGCGCTTCGGATTGTTAGCCGACGGCCGCCGGAACGGAGGATATCACGGTATCGTGGGCGGTGGGAATTGAGGAGTGAAGCTAGGCCAGGACAGGTACACCCGGGAGCGCCGTACGCATCTCGCCACAAGATTGCGGATGGCGCCCCCGGATCGTATGTCAGTCTTCCTTACTGAGGGTCACCGTTACCTGGGCGCTGAAGAGAAGCACCGGATCGCCTCGCTCGGCGAGGGTCTGCGCCAGCAGGCCAATGGTCCGTTTAACGTGTCCCTTGTAGAGTTCCTGGCCCTTCGACGTGACCTTGATCTCTTTGTCCAGATTCAACATGCGATCGTTGACGCGGATGATGAGTTGTTCGATTCCGTCGGCCTGCACGTCGAACGTCCGTCCGCTCAGTTCACAACGGACCTCTGTCCCCTTGCGCTGGTCCTGCTCGGCGACGGCCAGCCAGTAGAAACGTGCATGCGTCACATCGTCCTGCCTCCAGACAACCCGCGTGGGCAAGGGATTGCGTGTGTGCTTCGCCATCCAGGGCAGCGCCGCGGCGTCCTCCTTCTGGAGCCAGTGTGCGTGCTCTTCATAGATCTTGGTCCAGTGCACGTACCCCTCGGGATCGTCCGCCTGCAGGGCGTCCAGCTTCTGTCCCCATTCGGCGGCGACCTTGTTGCGATTGTACGGCGAATCCTTGCCGCCCATGTGGATCGTAAAGGCAATATTGCGCAGCCCCAGGGGCGACGCCTCGTTCGGATGGCCCGCCATCATCGACGCGGCGGCGAGCCGATCCGCCATGCGCGGGGCCAACTGGTAGACCCCGTCCCCGCCGGCCGAGTAGCCCAGCAGGTACACGCGATCGGGATCAACGTCCTCGAACACGATCATGTTCTCGATCAGTCGATCGAAGAAACCATCAATATGTCCCTGGTGCCAAAGATTCCACGTATCCGTCGGGGCCCGTGGCGCGACGTAGACACCCTCGTCGACAGTGTAGAGCCGCTTCTGGTTCTCCCACTGGCGGTCGTTAACCCGCTTGGGCGCCCCTCCGCCGCCATGCATGGAGATATAGAGGCTCCGCCCGTTCTCCGGCTTCTCGCCCGAGACAGTGTAGTG
>JANQFY010000521.1 GCA_028277585.1 Sedimentisphaerales bacterium | reverse complement strand
GCCTGTGGGGCGAATTGCATTCCTGTGCGTTTCGCTGTGCAATTCGTACCATAGGGAGTGACGCGTCAACGCCCACCACCTGCGCACCCGAGAACCTTTTGGCGATTCGGCAGGTCAACTGCCCAGTGCCACATGCGATGTCGAGTATTCGGAAATGTTCGGATACCCTGAAATACCTGTTCTTGATTAGCATATTGAGGGTTTCCATAAACGCCATGTGTGACGCTAGCATTATCTGTGAGGATTGATATCGCATAGCGTCATCGTGACTCACCACCAATCTGTGTTCAGGGGTCCTGTTCATAGTCTCTGGTCTTCTGGTCCCGAGATCCTTCTCTCAGAGGCAAACATCTCACTACAACACAGCAAGTATACACACCGAGACCCAATAGTCCAAAGAAACAGCCTCATATCACCATTGATAGAGGGGAATTCGGACGGCGTGGGATACAGGTACTCAACAGAGCCCATGGCTGAGTGATCCCCCATTATTGGTGTCCACGTTGCACTCGGGGATTCGGCATTGGGGGGAGCAGGGGACGTGTATGAAGCATTGGATGATCTGTAAGTTGCTCTGCGCTCACGCTCTGAGCCGATGGAGTGGCTGACAGACGACGCTTGTCCTACGCTTGCCGGAACGCCGCAGTATGTCACAATCTGCCGCAATCTGCCACCCTTCAGAATGACGCCATCTTCATAAGTGTCATCAAGATAAGGGATTGTGGCGTTTTGTCGGTCCTGGCCCATAACCCGGAGGTCGGAGGTTCGAATCCTCCCCCCGCTATTTTGTTGTATACAAAGGACTTGCGTGAAGGCGCGAGTCCTTTTTTTATGGCCTTTTCGAGCAGAGTGTACATCACCTTCGGGCCAGGAAGGGGACTCCAGGAAGACTAGGCGATTTCTCTGATGGAGCCCGATCATGGCAAACCTCATTGATCTTGATCACACGGCTCAAGTTCCTGTCCGCATGGGCCGAATCACTGTTCTTCATCATCAGGTCCTTTCCTTGATCGAGTGGTTCCCAATGGCCTTGTCTACCATCGACCAGAGAGAGGACCTTTTTCATGAGACTCTCGAAAGTGCGAACAGTATCTTACGTCATCGACATTTGCGGAGCCGGCGCGTATTACCACGCTCTGGAACTGAGAACCAGTTCGTTCTTTCGGTGACAGCGACGATCTGCAAGAGCGTCGAGCTTGCGATTGATTCTTGTTACGGCGATTCACCAGCAATTTGTGAACTGCACTTATATTGCTTGGACTCGTTGAATTAGGGCCGGGCATGTGATAAGGAATATTCGCTGCTGATAGGAACAAGACGAGAAATCCAGTTGAAACGGATGATGTCTAGTTAAGGATTCGGTTGATGAATTGTAGACGCTCCATCTTGATGATCTTCGCAATCTGTGCCAACCTGTCTTCTGCCGCCTCCGCGGACACGGGATCACTTGCCACGTTCAAAGCCGCTGGGCCTGTCCTACAGGTTCCGTCCTGTGCCGAGCTGAATCTGCGCGACGAGCTAACGCTGGAAGCCTGGATTCGCTCTGAACGATTCGATGGCGCCGGCGTGCGGCTGATCGACAAGAGCCGCGCCGGTTCCCAGAGCGGTTATATGCTGGACACCTTTCCCGGAAACTCCTTGCGCCTTCTGCTCGCAGAAGGCTTGTTAACTGCCCGCGATGTGCTCACGCCGGGGCAATGGACCCATGTGGCCGGCGTATTCAGTGCGCCCCGGGGTATCTACAAACTCTACGTGGACGGTCGTGAGGTGGCCGATGCCAGTCGTCCGAACATGAGGCGGATCGAGGAAAACAATCTACCGCTTCGCCTGGGCAACGACAGCTCGGGCGGACACCGTTTTCGTGGGGAAATGGCGCGAGCCACTGTCTACGGCCGGGCTCTGAACGCAGAAG
>JANQFY010000455.1 GCA_028277585.1 Sedimentisphaerales bacterium | reverse complement strand
CACCGGCGCCGGCGACCTCGACCGCCTCAGCCAGAATCGCGTCCGCCCGTCGCGTTGCCGCCTCGCTCTGATCCCGCTGCCCCCGAGCCGCTGCCGACTTGGCCTCTTCCAGGAGAGCGGTTGCCAGGCGGCGATAGGCATCGAAGTCGCTGGGATCGAGCTCCTTGGCTTTCTCCAGATCGACCCTTGCCCTTGCCAGCAACTGAGTGGGATTGTCGGTAGCTCCCATCCGGGCCAACTCGAAATTGGCCCGCCCCTTGGCCCCGTGGAGATATGCGCCAAGCAACGTCGTGTTCGCATTCCAACGTTGAGGTTCAGCCGCCCCGAAACTCGGCTCCCATTCGGTTCGGTTCGCTTGCCCCAACCCCTCCCCCTCGACGAGATCAGCCAGTTCCGCCGCCTGGGTAGAAACATTGCTCCAATAGGCGCTGACGTTTCGGCCCACCTCGCTGAGGCTGTCGGCCATGATGTAGTAGTACTTCAGCTTTCCCAGTCGCGCTCGCAGGTTCTTAGGATCCGCTGTGATGATCTGCTCCCAGCACCCAAGCACTCGCGGCCAATCGCCCGTAACTCGAAACACATCCGCCAACTTGAAATAGAGTTCAAGCTTGTCCTCGGAAGCCCGCGTCAGCCCGAGCGCCTGCGAGTAGTTCCTCCGGGCCGCCTCGTAGTCCTGCCTCTCCCAGGCCAGATCGCCATCGGCGAGGAACTGGGCGGGATCACGCGTCAGTCGCAGCATGACCAGAACAGCACCCATCGCGAGGATAAGGAAGACGGCCGATCCGATCAGCGCGACCTTCTTATTGAGACGTCTTCTTGCCATCAGTCTTTCCTCTTCTTGGTTCGCCCGAGGCCTGCATCATCCGCCGAGCGTACTTGAGGCCAGTGCTCCGCTTCCAGAACCGGAAGTATCACTCCCAGCATGCGTTCGGCGGCGTCCAGTGCATCGGCCTTCGTTGGAGTCGAGAAGCTCTGGTTGAATACCAGTTCCACTTTGGAGAAATACGCATATCGATTGAAGATGTTTCGATTCAGAGCCATGCGAGCCTGGGTCCGATTGCCGGCGTATTCACTGTTCACCCGGAACAGATAGATGACCGGAAACTGTATCGGAGCAGCGGTTAGTCTAACTCCGGACGTTCCGAAGACAAGGTAACGTCCGGGCACACCGGCTCCGCCCACCGCGAGCCTCACGTCCTCAGTGTCCAGCCGCTGATATCCCCCTCCGGTGTAGCACTCTTCAGGGACATGCGGGACCCGGTCCGGCTGCGGATAGTACGTGACGAACAGCATGGCCCGACGCACCCCACTGTCCGACGGTTGACTCGGGTCTTCCAGGACCCACTGGATGTAGTCGGTCGTCCCGAGCGCGTCGAGCACCTCTGCGTTGCTGATCGTTTGCTCAGCGATGACTTTGTAGGGCAGCAGAGAGGTCTTGTCGATCGCGTCCAGCGGCTCTCTCAGCGTCGCCGGCTCCTTCTCCACATAGAGACCAAGCCGTCTGCGGGCCAGGGACATTCCCCCCGCGGTCAGCGCCAGAACAGCGACGCAGATCACGAAAGCCGGCTGGAAGTGCTGTGATTTGCCCGTCATCACCCTACCCATCCCCACGCCGCCTGCGTACGATGATATCCCTAGCTTGCCCGGCGTCTTCCTCGACGAACAGACTCGAAAGGAACCAGGCCAGGAAACCATAGCATCCGAACGCCAGGGGCAGCATCGCCAGACCAAGCGCATCATGATAGATGCCCTGCGTATACCCAGGGCCGGCCAGAACATAAAGGAACCCCGTCACCGTCACGCGTACGATATTGCAGAAGATCGCGATCGGAACCGTGCTAGCCAGCAGCACGACGCGTTGCCAGAGCCTTCGCTCGTGTAGATACGCCATGGCAACCCCCAGCGCCAGGAACGCCATCAGGAGTCGCATCCCGCTGCATGCCTCCGCGACGTCCAAAGCCGGCTCCAACGTACGCCCCTGGTAAACAATATCGATGACGACACCGCTGCAAGTGGCCTCCAATCCATCGAGCATATTCAGCAACGCCGTTGCGATCGTCGCCGCCAGCGTGCGCATGGGCATGGTCAGCGCCACGAAGCATCGGCGCGGCAAGGGCACCGCGAAGACAAGGAAGACGATCGGAAGCCATGTCAGAGCGATCAGCCGCCATCCACCAAGAAAGAAGACGATCGCCCCTAGGGCACCGATCACCGAGAGCGACCGGAAGTACGCGTATCCCGAGGGACTGATCACGTTGAACAGATAGAATCCCATCACGCCGGCAAGCAGGAACAGCCCCAGGTAGTTGGGTCTCGTTTGCCCCGGCTGCAACCTCTCCGGCCGACGCCCTCCCGCAATCTCCGCCAGCGGATCCGGGGCATACGTCAACTCCAGGATACGCTCGCGTCGCTGATTGATGAAGTACAAGCTGAACAAAGGAATCAGGAAGCCATGCGACCAACTCGGATCGCTGATCCACAGGTGAACGACTCTCGCTATCTCATGCCGAAAAACCAGACACAGTAATCCCCCGATCACAGCAACTCTAGCGTAGCTGTGCCATCCAAGCCCGGCCCAGGTTCTCTGAATCGAACTTGCGTGACATCGGTCTGGAACAGAGCACGAGTTTTTCGTCACGATGGTCAGACAATTCCATCAAAAGAATCCGGTGCCGTAGCGGTCGTCGGAATAGGCGAAGTTGCGATCGTAGACAAACCCGAACCCGTAGGCCGCCCGAAACGCGTTACGCAGCACGGCCCGCCATCTCGAGGTGGGATGCGTGCCAACATTGATCAAATCGTTCGGTTTGATGAAGAAATCGGGCTGTTCACCGCTGGCGATCTTGTCCAGATCCACCATGACGATCTCTTCCCGATTCTCGCCGATGCGCCGGATCACTTCACAGTGTTTCGGATACGCCAGAGGCCCCAGGCCACCGGCTGCGGCGATCGCCATCTTCAGCGTCATCGGCCGCCCGGTAATACCGATGAACCCGCTCTGGTTCACGTTGCCGGTGATGCAGAATTCGCCGATGATATCCACCGGCACGAAAACAGTATCGCCCGGTTTGATCACGATATTGTAGCGTGCATCGCCGGCCAGCAGTTGATCAGCCGGCACTCGGATCAGGCGTGTCTGGCCTTCCGCCCGGCTCTCGGGATCCCGCGGCCCGTCTAACGTGGATACCATCCCTGCACGGTCCGGCACTGACGGCCTCTCAGTCGGACCCGGAGCACCCTTCGTTTTGGGCATCCACTGCCCCTCGCGCAAGACCCATTCAATGGCGCCGCTGGGCGACTGCTCACCCGGAGACTCGATCGTTTCGGTCTCTTCAGGTTCAACCGTCCCCGCCGGAGCCACCTGGCCGGTCTCGACGGATATCGGAACCCACTTTCCATTCCGGAAGATCCACTCCACCCGTCCACGCGGCCGCTCCGGCTTGCGGGGCTCGGCGGCCTTACCGTCACCGAATTCGCTCGGCGTCACGATGGTTTGTGCGCCGCGCGGCGACTTCTCCTGCGCCCCCTTACCAGGCACCAGAAGCCGGAAGCCGCCTGGCATCACGGAGGCTGACACGGTAGGGGTCTCCGCCCTATCGCTCGGACGCGTCACAATCTTCGCACTGCTGGGCCATTTCTCCTGGGTCGAAGGCGCGATCAGATCGAGCATCTCGCGTTCGAGTTCATAGCGTTCGGCCGGCTCCGATGGCGACGGGACCTCCCTGGGCAGAACCGTCCGGAGGGTTTGGTTCGAATTGGTGGGCACGGTCGGCTTGAGTCCACCGGTTCCGCCTCCGCCGGGCTCGATCAGTTCGAGTTCATCCGCCCCGGGGATTGGCAGTCCGTGCTCGCCTTCGACGTCGGTCATCTCCCGGGGACGCGCGATGTAGATGTGACTAACATTGAATTGCATCGGGCCACCGGCCGTAGCCAGCGCGTCGCTGAGCCGGAAGTCGTACCGCGGTATGGGATAGCGCCCCGGCTGGGGCACCCCGTTGCCCAGAATCGAGTAGGTCCGCTGCTGGGAGTTCATCAGCGTGACCGTAATCGACGGCTTCTTGAGAATAGCCGGTGAGAAAATCTGTCGGATCTCCTCCTCCAACTGGGTCTCCGTCAATCCCGCCGCCTGGACGACGCCGACCTCAGGAATCGATATCTTCCCACTCTCCGAGACGACGTAGTCATTGACCACGGGCGCGCCTTCCTGGAACAGCTCGAAGATGGAGATTCGCACAAGATCCCCGCCTCGCAAGCGGTAGTCGCCCTGCACAGCAATGGTGTCTTCCTGACGAGGCGCCTCAGCATTCTCCCAGGCAACCGGCGTTTCCTCGGCTACGCCAAGCGAATCGAGAATGACATTCACCGCCGGCGTCGGTCGAAACCGCCCGATCTGCGTGGGATCGAGAACCTTGTTGTCACATCCAACAAAGCCCAGACCCAGGCAAGCAATCAGCACGAGAAAGCCTGCTCGGTGAATGGTGTTCATGACGACGGCACTCCTCACGTCCCCGCGATGGGGTCCTATCCCTCGGACACCATACCGACAATCTACCATGGCGCCCTTTGATGAGATTTATCGGTTCGTCGTCATGGCCGCTTAAGTCTTTTGGGCGGCGGAAAGAGCGATTATGGCAATGAAATCCAGGTCTCGCATGCGCCTTGCCGCTATACCTCTTTGGCGAGAGCGGGAAGCAGGTCTCATAATCACCAAAGCAGCAGGACCAACAGCAACCCCGGCGACCCAGGCCATCAGCCGGCACGTCTACAGACACCCCGGATACACCAGCGTCCCACTACTGCTATGGCGGTTTTCTTTCTAACGCGCACCGTGGTCAGGGCGACCGATCTCTTCGAAAGGAATCTCGACCTGCTTATTGTCGAGGAACACCACAATCGCCTTGCGCTTGCGGCGTATGCGTTCGACCACCCCGTCGCGCTTGAACGGGACAACGTACACGCTGTCGCCCCGCCGAAGCGTCTCGATGAACTCCGCATGGCGTACGGCGAGCGGGGTGGACGCGGCTAACTCAGACACGCGTTCAACCGCCTCGGCGACCTGTCTCATCCAGACCTGAGGGGCATTCTGCGTCTGAGCGGCGAGTTCGGCCATCACGTCGCGTACCGCACGCATAGAGCGATCGATCTCGTGGTCCGCCTGCTCCTGTAAACGTCGCTGTTCGCTACGGAGGCGATCCAGCCGTTTCCGCACAAGGTCGCGCGTCGCTTCCGCCTCGTCCAGCGCCGCCCGCGAGGCGGTCCGCTTCCGCTCGGCGTCCTCGCGAATCGTCTGGACCTGATTGATCAGTTCGGATGAGCCGTCCGACTCCGTTGAGAGCAGGGATCCAGCCTGCTCAAGAACTCCCTCGGGCATGCCGAGTCGCTGCGCGATCGCCAGCGCGTTGCTGCTGCCCGGCGTACCGACAAGCAGGCGGAACGTGGGGCGCAGCGTCTCGGTGTCGAACTGGACCGAACCATTCTCGGCGCGCGGCGCCGTATAGGCGAACGTCTTGAGTTGGCCGAGATGGCTCGTGGCCACGATTCGCCCGTCACGCTGCATGAGACCATCGAGAATCGCCGTCGCCAGAACGGCACCCTCAATCGGATCGGTGCCCGCCCCCAGTTCGTCCAGGAGAACCAGCGTCCCCTTCGCCGTGCGCGTCAGGATGTTGACGATCTGGCGCATGTGGGCCGAAAAGGTGCTCAGACTCTGTTGGATACTCTGCTCATCCCCGATATCAGCGAAGATCTGCCGGTAAACGGGCAGACTCGAACCGGCACGCGCCGTGACATGCATTCCACTCTGTGTCATCAGCGCCAGCAGGCCGATGGTCTTGAGCACGACGGTCTTGCCCCCTGTGTTGGGACCCGTAACCAGAAGCAGGTCGAAGTCATCTCCCAGACGAACATCGATCGGCACGACCTGATCCGTCAACTGATTCACGTCACAATCGTGCTCCTGGCTCGCCCACTGCAGGAGCAATGGATGACGTGCTTGCCGCAATTCCAAGGCCCCGTCGGTGCGGACATCCGGCTCCGTCATACCATACGCAATGCTGAACCGCGCCTTCGCGTAGGTCAGATCCACCAGCGCCAGCATTCTGACGCTAGCCAAGATCGTCTTCTGTTCGTCCAGCACGAGTCTCGTCAGGTCACGAAGGATGCGATCGACTTCCTTCTTCTCTTCGAAGAGGGCATCTTCCAGATCGTTACTCAACTCCACCAACGCGTCCGGCTCAATATAGAGCGTTGCCCCCGTATTCGACCGATCCAGCACGGTGCCCCGCAGGCTCTGGCGGTAGTTCGCCTTGATCGCCACGACGGGCCGCCCGTGCCGCATGAGGAACTTCTCATTTTCGAGAGCCGTCCGCAGATGTGGGGCCGAGACGATGCGCGTGAACTCGCGATGGATCCGTTCACTCAGAATGCCGATCTGTCGTCGCACCTCCCTGAGTCTCTCGGAAGCCTCGTCGCGCACCCGCTGGTCGCTTCCCACACATCGCTTGACCTCGTCAACGAGCGACTGGAAGTCACCCAGTTTCTCCCCCAGGGCGCTGAGGTGCACGCTCTGGGCCGGTTCCAGATTCGTCAGGAAACGACGGAGCCTGCCACTGGCGGCCAGCGTATCGCTGATCTCCAACAACTGGACCGGCTCGAACATGGTTCCCTTCTTGCCGAGCCCCGCGAGCAAAGGCGCGATGTCCCGCAAGCCCGCCATGGGAACCCGCTCACCGCGATCCAGAACCAAACGCAACTCCGAGGTCTCTGCCAGGCGCGTCTTAGCCCAGTGAGCGTCGGTCGACGGATACAGCGATCGCGCGGCCTCGCGTCCCAGATCACTGGCCGCGAAGGCGCCCAGCGTTTCCAGGACGGCGTTGAACTCCAGGACGGTGAGCGTGTGAGGGTCGATCCGCTTGCGAGGCATTACCGCTTGCTTTCAACGAACTTGATCAGATTGTAGACGGATCGATTGTGGGGCGCCGCGACGCCCTGCTCGTCGGCCAATCGGATAATCGCGCCGTTCAACGCATCGATCTCCGTGCGCTTGCCCGCGGCAATGTCCTGTAGCATCGAAGACTCATGCTGGGCTGTGTCGGGGACCAGCTTGTCGTAGAATGTCCGAATGAATCCCTGCGGCGTATCCCAATGGGTCTGGTAGCCCGCACCGGTCATGACGGTGAACACCTCGTCGACGATGCTGTTCATGAGCGTCTGCGTCGTCGTGTGGGCGGCCAGGGCGCCGTAGGTCACGTTGAGGATCGCCCCGAGTGGATTCAATGCACAGTTGTAGAGCATCTTGGCCCAGAGATCCGCGGCGACATTCGCGACTGCCTCACAAGGGATGCCCCCCTCTCGGATACACCGGCACAGATCATCGAGGCCCGACAGGTCCGTCGACGTCAAGCTCCCGACATGGATCGCATCCGCATGCACCGTCACTTCGACTTCGTTCGGGCGGTGGCGGTGGAATCCCGTAATGACGCGGGCGTTGTAGATCGCCCCCGGCGCAAACTGCCGGGCAAATTGCGCCGCGTTGCCCCACCCGTTCTGGAACAGCACCAGCCGGACATCATGCCCGGTTGTATCGCGATAGGCCGCCAGGTCGACGGCCGCCTGGACCGAATCGAACGACTTCGTACAGACCAGCACCCACTCGTAGGGCTCCGAGCCCAGTTCGACCAGCGAACTATAGGCGCCGAAGGTCCCCGGCTCTGCCTCAACCACACCGAAGAGCCCGGTCCTTGTCAAGCCATCCGACCTCAAGGCATCAACCGTCGCGTCCCGAGCGACAATATCGACAGCGCGGCCCGAACGCAGCAAACAACTGGCTATTCCTAACCCGACGGCCCCGCCGCCGTAAATCAGCACTCGCATGAATTTCCTTTCGTTCTAATCTCGCACCAGCCGTCTTTCAATACCCCACCGTGCGTCTTCTCAAGGGCTAAGCCACGCCCAACTTGTCACGCAGTGTATGAAGATTGACGACGTCCTCCTTATTGTACTCCAACAGCGTACGCAGCGCCTGCGCGTCGCTATGATTGACATATTCCCACCAAAGCTTCACTGCCATGAACCCATCGATGTCCACTAACCGGCGTTGTATTCCCAGCCGGGACTCAACGATCTTGAGCCCCCCTTTCAGGTTGCTCCGCCAACAATCATACATCAGATCCGTGTGACGGAAGTGAGCCTTCACATCCAGATCGAGTTTCATTCTGATGAATGGCAGATCGAAGCGACTGCCATTGTACGTATACACCTCGTCCACACCGTCCAGAAGCCCCAGGAGGCCATCGGCAACGATCTTCTCACCCACGAGTTGGCCAACCCGCTGCTGGTCGCCTCTGAACTTTGCGACCCCCACGACGGTCAGATCGCAGTGCCGCGCGCTCAACCCCGTGGTCTCAATGTCGAGATATCCATAACACTTCATTGCAGAAACCTCACGCCCCAGAAGCGGCGTTCCCTGGACCGGTCAGGATATCAGCGTGTTCATCGCAGAACTCTTTTCTACCGCATTCGCGACAATAGGCGCCGCGCCAGATTCGATCGAACTGATCGGCCACCTGGTCAATGAGCGCCGGATCGGTGGTGACGATTCCCGATTCGAAGTTGCGTCGGCGATCGCTTTTGGCCCCAACTCCGGCGCCGGTCAGATTGGCGCTGCCCGTATAGGCGAAGCGCCCATCAACCACGACGCATTTCAGGTGGACCCGCGGACACAACATCCGTTCGAGCCCGCGCCAGAGATTGGGATACCGGTCGAAGTCCTTCCGGAAGATCGGTCCGGGCTCTTTGGCATGCAGTAGACGAACCTCCACGCTGCGCGCGACCAGATCGGACAACACCTCCAGAAACGGAACCATTCGGCCGGCCTTGCGGACGTGCAAGTCCTTCAGATCCGCCGTGGCCAGCCAGAGCTGGCGACGCGTCCGGGGGATCGCACCGCAGACCACTTCTTCATAGATGTCCCTATCTGTAATGAACTTAAGCATCGCACTCCATCGCCGCCAAGCGGGGTCTTATCCACGTGCGGCGCACAGTGTAACGATTTCCAGCGACCTTGACAACATCGAGCCGGACGACACTGGTTATAGCCTTATGGGGCCTGATTTCTATTGCCCCGAAGACCGGAGGATTTTACAGGCAACACCGATTTGGATTTTGCCGAGCGTGTGTTAAACTTTATTTAAGGGCCATCACACGAGTGAATCGACTGCCGATAAGATGCCGCCTGGAGCCTTCTGAGTCGTCAGTCTCGAAGGGGGGATCACTGATGGGAATGCAATACCTGGGGGAACAGGCGCTCCTCGTCACGCTGCCCAGAGAGCCGCATCTGGGCAACGAACTGGAGATCACCATCCGCTTGACCGGCGCCCACCCTACCCGTGACGTCGTGGTCGATTTCTCACTGGTCGACATGATGTCATCCGGGACGCTCTCGGAACTGATGATCCTGGAGAAACAACTCAGTGAGCAGAATCAGCAACTCGTGCTATGCTCCGTTCCGGCGTCGATCCGAGAGATCTTCCGGCGGGTGGGACTCAACGGCCTCTTTCGGTTCGCCGAGGATCAGTTCGCCGCCCTCCAGTCCTTCGAACAGCCTCGGTGTTACCTCGATTAGCCGGCACAGTACCCGATTCATCATGTCGTGAGCCATTGATCGATGATGTCATCAGCCGCTCCAGGCAGAACGCCCGCCATCCAGGCCAGATCGACAACCGTGAAGCGCCGGCGCATCTCATGCATGTGAAGCATGGCTGCTTTCAGATCGCTGCGATCACATCCAATATCGGCCGGGCCGACCGCGCCGCCGGCCCGCAGCAACCAGTTGCGAATGGTGTCAGGACGTCGTGACACCGTCGCCAGAGCGGCCCGTAGTTCATCCCAGACACCTTTCTCCGCCAGACGCTGCGTGACAACATCCACGCTCACCTGTTTGGCTGCATATTGCGCTCTCACAGCCTCGATCAGCGGCGGGCTCGCCCAGTAACATGCTTCGATATCATGAGGCATATCCTTCAGGGCCGGGCTTTCCAGCGCCAGGATGCGATCGTACAACGCCGCTGAGACTATCGTGCCTATTCCTACCTGCCGACCGTGCAGATCGTGAGGTCGGTCGCGCACGTCACTGACCATATCGAGCGTATGGCTGAGCAGGTGCTCGCCTCCGCTGGCCGGGGCGCTCGTGCCGACCACCGTCATAGCGATCCCACTCCAGAACAGGGCCTCAAACAGCCCCCCTACGGCGCGAGGCTTCTTCTCAGCGATGTCCTCCGGGCGATCCAGGTACAGGGACTCCAGGCCCGCAACAATGCCGGCACAGAAATCGCAATAGTACTCCTCGAGCAACCGATGGTTGAGCAGCCAATCGGTGTTGCTCTGATACTTGGCGATCGTGTCCCCGAAGCCGGCCGTTGTCATCTCAGATGGTGCGTCGGCGATGATATCCGGCTCAGCCAGAACCGCCACCGGAGGTCTCGCCTCAACCAGGACCTTCACCCCGTCGATCTTGGCAGCCACGTTGGCGGCCGCGTAGCCGTTCATTGAAGCCGCCGTGGCGACCACGAGGTAAGGCAATCCAAGTTCAAAGGAGGACCACTTGCACAGGTCGTTGATGACACCGCTGCCAACCGTCACGACGACATTCACGCCGGCCGCCCGTATCCTGTCTCGAACATCCCGAGCGGTGGAATCGTCGCAGACCGGACCACCGTGGGCTTGGTCGGCCACCAGGATCGGCGTCACCGGCAGCGCCGCCTGCCGCAGCACCTCACAGACCTTCTCCCCGCACACGTCCCAGGTGCGCGCATCAGCGATCAGGGCCACACCTTCGATCGCTCCGATTTCCGGCAACCCGTGAATGACCTCCGGAATCCGTTCCAGAGCGCCGGACTCATACAGGAATTGACGTACCGGCACGCAATGCTCTCGGCCACAATCGCATCCGAAACGCTCACCCAATAAGCCAGATAGTTCCATCGACGAATACCTTTGCCAGAATTCTGTTAATCGGAGGCAGTATAGCGCACCGCCCATCGTCAGGTCAAACACCTTGTCCATCTGGGGCGACCGGGAAGAACGCTGGACAAGACGGCGTGCGGCGAATACACTCGCAGCTTCCGGATTGGATATGCTGCTGTCTTCTCTCTGAAAGGGGTCATTTCGATGAGACACCTCATGAACAAGCATGCCGTTGCGATCATCCTCTCTGTTGCGCTACTGAGCGGAGCATGCTTCGCTTCCGTCAAAACGAGTGACATTCCGCTGCCCGAGCATCCGCGCCCTGATTTTCAGAGAGCTCACTGGCTGAATCTCAACGGAACATGGGGTTTTCGATTCGACAAGGACAATGCCGGACTGGAGGAGAACTGGAGCAGCAGAGATACGAAGTTCCCGCTTCGCATCACCGTCCCCTTCCCTTGGGGATCGGAGCTTTCCGGCGTCGAGAGCAAGGCGGACATCGCATGGTACCGACGAACCATTCGCGTACCGGCCGATTGGAAAGGCAAGCGAGTCTTTGTCGTCGTCGGCGCCTGCGACTGGCTGACGACCGGCTGGATGGATGGGCACAAGGTTGGCAGTTTCCAGGGTGGATACACGCCCTTCGAGTTCGAGTTAACCGATCACGTCACGTGGGACCGGGACCAGCAACTCGTTCTTCGTGTGGATGATACGGTGCATCCGTTCAAATTGAACGGCAAACAAGGGTACGGCCAGGCTAAAGGCATTTGGCAGACCATCTACCTGGAGGCGCGACCCGAGGTCGCCGTCGATTCCGTCGAGTTTCACCCCGATATCGATACGAAGACGGTCACTGTCAAAGCAGCCCTTGATAAACCGGCACCTGGGGCTATGACGCTGAGTCTCTCTTTCAACGGAAAATCGGTGAAGGACGTCGACATCGCCAAAGGGCAGCGTGATATCGTCCAGGAGATCCCGATCCGAAACATGCGGCTCTGGACGCTCGAGGATCCGTATTTGTACGAAGCCGAACTGACGTTGTCGGGCGCCGGCGCCAAAGACACCGTCTCAACCTACTTCGGAATGCGCAAGATCAGCGTCACGAAACTCCCGGGGACGGACTATCCCTATGTCGCGTTGAACAACAAGCCTGTCTATCTCAAGCTGGCGCTCGATCAGGCCTACCACCCCGAAGGATTCTATACGTTCCCCAGCGACGCGTACATGCGCGACGAGATTCTTCGTTCTCGGCAGATCGGCCTGAACGGCCAGCGGATTCATGTCAAGATCGGCATCCCGCGTAAGCTCTACTGGGCCGACAAGCTGGGCATGTTGATCATGGCGGATGTGCCCAATAGTTGGGGCCAGCCCGACGCCAAGATGCGCAGCGAGACGGAGGTCGCCCTACGCGGTATGCTTAAGCGTGACTTCAACCATCCATCTATCTTCAGTTGGGTCGTCTTCAACGAGACCTGGGGGTTGAACACCAAAGACAAGGGGTACACGCCCGAGACGCAGGAGTGGGTCGCGTCCATGGTCAAGCTGACCAAGCAGCTCGATCCCACCCGACTGGTCGAGGACAACTCGCCCTGTAACAACGATCACGTCCTAACCGACATCAACACCTGGCACCGCTATCTGCCGGGCTACAAGTGGACCGAGCACCTCGATCAGGTCTGCCGCGACACGCACCCCGGCTCGACGTGGAACTACATCGGGGGGCGCACCCAGGGAACCGAACCGCTGCTGAACAGCGAGTGCGGCAATGTCTGGGGCTACAAGGGCAGCACGGGCGACGTCGACTGGAGTTGGGACTACCACCTGATGATGGACGCGTTCCGGCGCCATCCACAGATCGGCGGCTGGCTCTACACGGAGCACCACGACGTGATCAACGAGTGGAACGGATACTGGCGCTTCGACCGCTCCGAGAAGTACACCGGGATGGAACAGCTCGTGCCGGGAATGAGCCTACGCGATCTGCATGGCGATTTCTACATCGCGTTGGGCGAAGAGCTGTGCAGCGAGGTCGAGCCCGGCGCGAAGGTCTCCGTACCGCTCTATGCATCGTTCATGACGGACCGTCACGTGGGCCAGACGCTGTTGCTCAAAGGCACACTGCGCGGCTGGGACAATCTTGGCCGCGAACAAGTCTTTGGTCGCATCCGCCGCAGCGTACCCTACCGCGCCTGGAAGTGCGGTGCCCTTAAGCCGGCTCAGGTCACCATGCCCAACCATCCAGCCGTGGTCGTTCTGGGTGTCCAGATCGAGGACAAGTCGGGAGCCGTGCTGGGCCGCAACTTCACTACGTTTGCGGTGCGTGATGGAAAGCAACCCCGTGAGGAGACGTTGCCTTCGCGAGGGCGCAAACTCAAGGTTATCCGTATCGCCCCGAAATCGTTCGCCAAGGCTCAATGGCCCGTCAAGCAGTGGAACGTATTCGACGGCCTGAAGGTCAACGGCGCCGGCGCAGGGTTCTTCGAGTACCGCGTCCCCTGGCCCGACGACCTAAAGCTCAAGAGTATTGAGGCCGCCACTTTCCGGGCGGAACTCTCAGCCAAGCAACTCTTCGGCAAGGACAGAGAGGGCGCAGGCCAGCAGGAAGGCAACTATATGCTGGGCAAAGGCACGCACGATCCCAGCCTGAATCCGAATTCCTACCCAATGACGGACGAACAGACGCACGCCAGCGCCGTTCGCGTACGAATCGGCGGCAAGGTGGTAGGCGTCTTCGATCTGCCCGACGACCCTGCCGATCATCGCGGGATTCTCTCCTGGCAAGCCCAGAAGCGCGACAACACGCTCACCGAGGCCGGCTCTTACGGCTACCTCATCACTGCGGAGATTCCTAGGCAGGCTCTGCGCCAGGGAGCCAGAACAGGCACGCTCGTCGTCCGTCTGGAAGTGGACGAGGCGATCCCCGGCGGTTTGGCAATCTACGGCGAACGTTTCGGGCGCTACCCTCTCGATCCAACCCTGGCGTTCGTCCTCAAGTAATCAAAATGAACCGTGACGGCCGCGCTTCGCCTAGCGCGGCCGCACCCATTTCAGCCGGGCGATCTGGATGCCCTTGAGCGAGGGCATCAAGGCGGCAATGTAGTATTGCCCTTCGTGCAGCACAATCTCCGGCGCCGCTACAGCCAGCGTCCCGATCCGAAAGTCGTCATGCCCCACGCCGAAGTTCAAGGGATTGGGCGACGCATACTGCGTGTTGAGGCTGGGCCGCCCGTACAACTGATTGCGGAACAGATAGAAAAGGCCATCCCTCTCCACGACAAAGGGGCACTCCGCATCCCCGCCAAACCAGTTGCATTGCGTATCGGCAATCCCGCCGGCTGAGACCATCATCGCCTCGCTCCACTGTTTCAGGTTGTGGGACGTCCGGCAGAAGATCGCCGAATCGTACTGGGCCTCTTTTTCATGTCCCATGTAATAGCAATAGAAGAGCCCTCCAACCTTGAGCATCATCGCGTCCCGCGCCTGTGGATAGGGTCCGGCGAACAGATCAGGCTCGCCATCCTCCTCCTTCAGCACCCGCGCGAACGTCTTCCCATCTCGGCTCTTCGCCAAACAAACGCGGTTCCAGTCCCCGTAGACCATGTAGTAGACACCGTCCACCTTGAACACGTGCGGCGCCTGCAGACCGCCTTTGGCCTCGCCAAGCGACGTATCGGCCTCCATAGCGATCCCCATGGGCTTCCAGTGCGTGTCCGTGAGGCTCTCACCTTCCCAGCAATAGAACAGGCGCGTATGTCCGCCGCATTTCGTGTGCCGAATGCAGGACCAGATCTGCCAAGTCCCGTCCGCTGCCTGCCAGATACCAAAATCGACGGGCTGTTGCTGCTCGCTCGTATACACGCCCAAGTCGGGGTCCCCCGCCACTTGCCACCAGGGGCCCTCGATCATCGGGCGTTCCACCTCACCCGCATCACACGCATGCCAAAGGCTACATAACGCAAATGCAACTGCTGCCAATCGTACCGGCCTTCTCATAGGATTCATAGCCTCCAATCACCATTTAGCGCAGCCCCGAAAGGAGTCTGACCGGGCCAAGTAGGCCCGATTCGAGCAGGGGTGTCTCCTTCCAGGGCACCTGCCAGGTCAGCGACTTGTCAATATTGGTCCGGCAGAACGGCTTCTGATCCGGGTGCTGTGCATCACCAACGAGTCGATTCGACCATGTATTAGCCACTTCGACGACGAGCCGGTTCGGCCCCACCTTCGCGGCGTCCGTGATATCAACGCGATACGGCGGCTTCCACACGATGCCCTGACTGACGCCATTGAGGTAGATCTCGGTCAGATACGATTCGTGGCCGA
>JANQFY010000449.1 GCA_028277585.1 Sedimentisphaerales bacterium | reverse complement strand
AGTCTCTCACGTGACATGAAGACCCCATGACCGAGAAGGTCAGACAGGATTATTGGAGAAGTGTGGCATGGCGCTGATTCAATTGGTGCAAGAGAACATCGTCAAGACGCCCCTGGAGTCGACGGACAAACCGGACGTCTTGCGCGAACTCGTTCAGATATTGAAGGATGCGGGGGAAATCGACGACTTTGAAGCCGTTCTGACCGCCGTACAGGACCGCGAAGACAAACAAAGCACGGGACTCCAGGACGGCATCGCCGTGCCGCATTGTAAGACGCGGGCGGTAACGCGTTTGAAGCTGGCGATCGGGCTGGCCCCGCAGGGCATCGACTTCAATTCGTTGGACAAAGCGCCGTCGAAGCTGTTCTTCCTCCTCGTAGCGCCTCCCGACATGGCGGGGCCTCACGTCCAGGCGCTGGCGGAGATCGCCAAACTGGCTCAGTCCAAGGCGTTCTGCAAGGCGTTGGCCAACGCCGAAAGCGCCGCCGAGGCCGTCGAACTGCTGCAAGGGGAATAGAGACGCTTCGGATTAGCCGGCGGCGCCATTGACGGGGGGGGCGAGCGGGCCGCTGACTCAGTGAATGGGGGCGTAGATCTCGGTCAGGATCTCTTCGGGGGCGACTTTGCGCGGGTCGTTCAGATACACTTCGCGTGTCGGCCCGACGACCTTCTTGTGATTCTCGGCGATCCAGGCGAACAGCTTCTTGTAGGTCGCCGCGCATTGGTCGTAGGGCCCTTGGTGGACGATTCTGGCCATCTGCCCGCCGGGCAGTTCATAGCATCGGACGCGATCCGTACCGGGGACCTTCTTAGCCACGGGCACGACCACTTCCACGTTGGCGTTGGCCTCCTCGTTCGCCTTCTTGGCCTCCCTCGGGGTCTCATGGCAGATGAATGTGGGGCGGCCCTGGATCTGGGCTCCGCTGCCGGCCGCGAAACGCCATACCGTCTCGATCATCGCGCCGATTTCGGCGTACGTGCCGCGTTTGCGCATCCCTACCACCAAGTGGGGCTCGATCTCCGTCATACTCACGTCGCTCATGGCGTGACCTCCAACTACCTGCCCTGTCTCGTGTTCGGCCGTCGGTTGCCCCAGACCGGACATCCCATCTTACCAGAGGCCGGGCGTGCAAGCCATAGCATTCCCGTTGTTCCGAATTGGGCGTAGGCCTTTCGATCGGGGCTCCTACCGGCTTTCCTTCGCGATTGACAAAAATCTGGGCCCAGACTCTTGACGAATCGTCAGAGATCGCGCATACTCTCGGTTTCGCTTCGCGGATGTGGCGGAATTGGCAGACGCGCAGGCTTCAGGTGCCTGTGGGCTTCGGCCCGTGGAGGTTCGACTCCTCTCATCCGCATTCCTCTTTGAGCGACTCCGGGGCTCGGGGTCGCCGGCGCGGACTAGTCTTCCTCGAGTTCGAAACGCGTGTATTCCCGCGGAACGCTTCTCAGTTCCGTTTCCTCATACGTGAGAGCTTCGGCCTCGGACATCACCGGCTCGTCAATGATCCAGGGCGTGATGAACACCAGCAACTCGCTATTGACGGTGTCTTCCCCTGTGAATCGGAAGAGGCTGCCCGCCAGCGGCAGATCGCCCAGCAGGGGGATCTTGTTGATTTGCTTGGTCACTTCCTTCTTCCGCAGGCCGCCCAGAACGACGGTGCGACCGTGCTTGACGAGGAGCTTGGTGTCGGCCTGGCGCCGGTCGACGACCGGCTGCGGGTAGGTGACCCCGATGCCCGCTACCTGGACTTCACCGGTGACGACACTGAACACAGGTCGCAGATGGAGGCGCACCATCTCGTCGCGTCGCGCCAAGTGCGGGGTTACCTGCAGTTCGACGCCCACCTCGCGGAAAGCGGTTGTTCCGATCGCGCCGCCCAGCGCCGACTCCTGGAGTTCCTGATAAGGGATCTCGGAGACGATCTTGATGTCAGCGGTCTCATTGTCGAGAACGAGGATGCGCGGATTCGCGAGCAGTTTGGCGTTGACCTCCTCTTCCTGGGCCCTGAGCAGGACGTCGATGTCCACGCTGGAGGTCAGCCATCCGAGACGCACGCCGGCGGTGGTGTTTTCCGCTTTCGCGATCGTCCCGTTGAATCCTCCATTGGCGAACGGTTCGGTGCGGGTTGTAATGTCGGGATTGCCCAAACCGTCGTAGGTTGTTCCCGTGCCGGCTTCCCATTGTACGCCCAGATCGAGACGCTCTTTGCAGGTGACATCATAGATGCGAACCTCGACGAGCACTTGAGGCGTCATGCGGTCGATCTTCGCGATGAAATCCGTCATCGCCTGAACCTTGTTCTCTTTGTCGGTAATGAGAATGTGGCTAGTCCCCTGAATGTGGGAGACCGACCCGGAGGGCGATTTGAATTTCTCCAGGGATTTCACCACTTCATCGACGTCGGCGTAGGTGATTTCCAGGACCTCAGTTGTCTCTCGCTCGGCGACCGTCGGCATTTCCTCACGCGTCAGAATGCGGATGATATTGTCTCCCACGACGAAATCGCAGCCGTGCACTTCCAAGATGCCGCGTAGGGCTTCCTCCAGCGCAACGTCCGTCAGCTTGACGGTGGCGTCGCCTTCGATATTGGGGCTCATCACCACGTCGACATCGGCCTGCTCGGTGATCATGCGGATCACGTCCCCGATCGGCGTCTCTCGAACCTCGATGCTCACCTTCTTGTTGAGCCGTTGGCGCAGATTCTCTCTGTCTTCTGATGAGGAAGGCCCGGCCCATGCCGTGTCCGCTGTCAGAACCATCAGGGCGATGGTCCACGCCAGCGTAATCCAACTCAATTGTCTTCTGCTGCGCACCTTCGCATTATGAGAGTTCATCGTCGTTCCCCTGAGACCCCGCGGGTCGTGTCCTGTTCTCTTTCGTATCCGGATTCGCAGGTCGCGAGGGTGCGGAGACCGTTTGCTTCCATCGCTCTCCATCCCTCTCGAATACCACAGCGTTTCTCTCGATCTTCACCACGGTGACGCCGGAGACGTGCGCCCCCTCATGCACGAGTTGGGTGCCGATCATGGCGGCGGGTTTGTCCTCGCTGTAGAGTATGCCCCGCAACGTCAAGGTCTCGCGCACCTCCACTTGCGGTGCGAGGCCTTCCTCCACCACGTAGGTCGGGACGGCCAGTCGCATCGGATCCTCCCCTCGCGGGCGATAGAGCGGAGGACGCACCCAATCGAGTTGAACGCCGTCGCTCTGGTCGTCGACTGTCATCATCGTGTCAGTGGGGCTCGCGGAGGCGGACTGAGGGCTCTGCCCCGGCTTGCGCAGAAGCAGCACGAGTGTCACCGCCAGGACGGGGATCAACAGAGTCATCATCTTCTGTCGAGCCTTGCCCGGGTCTTCCTGTCTGGCGTGCAAACCACCTCTTCCTGCGTTCATGGCACTTCCCATCTATCCATCTCATCTCGCATGGCGGTTTTCCGCACAGTGCGCGTTCGATTCGAGTTCGTTTCTCTAGCTGTCGTGGGGCTTCTCCACCAACACCGCCAATTCCATACTGGCTCGTGGCTCAGATGCTTCGACCTGGGGACGATGGATCGCAAACGTCTCAACGAACAGGATGGGTCGGTGTCGCTCAACGGCGTTGAGCAGCGCGGCAAAGCTGTGGAATCGGGAGGTGAAACTGACGTCGATCCGCTTGGCGCCGATCCGGTCGCAGTTCGCGATGGCCTCCACTCCCTGCTTCTCGCGAGGTTTCATGGCGAATGACTCTGTCCCCGTTCGGTTCGCCAGTTCCGCGATCTCGAACGCCAGGTCGGGGGCCGCTTCCAGACGCAAGACAAAATCCGAGACCTGGTCATGCACCTTGTCTGCGGCCTCGCCCAGGCGGGCCTGGTAGTCCTTTCGGGCCGCTTCGATCGCCTGCTTGTGGAATGCCCTGGCGTCAGTCAGTTCGTTCTCCAACGCCGTCACGCGGGCCATCTGCGGGGCCAACGCGAAGAGATGGAACCCGATGGCCACGGCCAGGGAGAGGCCCCATGCGATTGTCATACTCAGCAGATATCTGTTTCTGACTTTCATTGGCTGTCTACTCAATCATCGGTTTCATGACGCAACTCAGTTCGTAGCTGACGACATCCTGTCCATCGAGCGTCCCCGACTCCTGGGACACGGTCAGCGCATCGAGATAGGGTTGTAGCACTGGAGAGGACCGCAGGCGATCCTGGAAACTCCGCACGGCGTTTGCGGCCGTGTACTCGTCTTGTCCGCACACACCGATGTCCAGGGCGCGAACCGGGACGCTGATGTCAATCTCCATCTCGGGATCGTTCTTGGCCGGCACACGATGTTGGACCATGTTGCGGCGCGCTTGCAGTTTCGTCAGGACCAGGTTCTCGGGCAGGTTATCCACAACCGTTTCGAGAAGAGGCGACCATTGCGCGTGTCGGGTCAGGGCCGTCTTGACATCCCCGAGCAGATCCATGCCCTCCGTGCGGCGTTCCACCAGCGTGCGTTTCGTTTCGAGAGCTGGTTCCAGTGTGGCGATCGCTTGGCGCAGTCGCCCCAGTTGCTGCATCTGCACCGACGCGGCTACGCGGTGTTCGATGTAGATGCTCGCCATCGTGATGCCCAGGATCAGCGGTACGGCGATCACCAGGCACGCGAAGGCGACCCCGCCAGGTCGGCTGCGAATGGGGATGCCTTCTCCTTTTAGCAGATCAATCGCATACATCTCTAGATCGTCCTCATGGCCAAACCGGCCGCCACCGCCATCAGCGGGCCGTTCTCTTTCAGACGCGCCTCTCGCGCCGCTTCCATCTCGCAAGGCATCGCGGCGACGGGATTCCACGACGCTGCTTCGATCGCCAATTCGGTTTCCAGTAATCGGATGAAGCTGCCGGATAGCCCCAGGCTTCCACAGACCAGTATCTTGTTGATGCGGGTGACGCGATTCTCGGCACTGAAATAGCGCAACGTCGTCGCGATGTCCTGTAGTAAGGGGACACACGCCTTCTCGATTGCTTCTCGAAGGCTCGGGTCGTCGGTTGGGATCTCGCTGAAGAGGGCGGTGCGGGCGGCTTCCGAGGTCAGCTCGGTTCGCCGCGCGATCTCGTGCAGGATATCCTGATCACCTGAGTTCACGTCCCGAACGAAGGGACGCCGGGCATGGTTGGCGATCGCGATGCTTGTGTAGAATTCCCCGATACTGACCAGCGCCGGTCGCGTCTCAGGGGAGGGGCCGTCTTTCCCAGAGTCCCCCTCATCCGACGAGGGCCCTGAAGACCCTT
>JANQFY010000281.1 GCA_028277585.1 Sedimentisphaerales bacterium | reverse complement strand
AGGTCAGGAACCGTGTGTACTTGCCTGTGCTGGGGCGGTGGGCGCAGCGCGATCCGATCAGATTTATAGATGGAATGAACCTGTATCAAGCGGTGCAATCAAACCCCGTAACGCTGGTCGACCCGCTCGGGCTATCACCATCTCTTGATGACCAGATTGACCCCAATGATCCGATCGCGAATCAAGCTGGTGCTGGCGTCGTCCAAGAGTACAACCGGCTGACACGCGTGTTCGCAATCAATGACAAGCCCAAGAATAAAGGTCAGCTTGAGGCAAAGCGAAAAGCCCTCAAGCAGCAGATTGACCGTGCCGGCCGAGGTGTAGCGGCGCACCGGGGTGACGGCGGTGGAGCTGGCGCGATCGACACAGCAGGAGAATGTTCGGACGCACTCGACGACATGGTCGAGGCCGCCGCGAAGGAATGCGCGTCGGCAGTGCGAGACAGCTACGGCCCCGGCGCGGTTGCGATGGCTCTCTTACCGATCAGGGGCATACGCGGAAAGGGCCAGCCCATCACTTCCGCCAACCCGAACAAGACAGCACGGGAGCTCTTTCATGACGCAAGGCAGGGGGGAACTGTCACATACTGCAGAACAAGAGGTGGCGGCCGAATGGCCAGAGCGACCCGGCCTGACGGGAATCGGGTCATCTACCGCCCGTCGTCCGAGGATGGTACCCCAGTGGTGGAGATCCACAGCCCTGATGGCAAAATGCTAGACAAGGCGCACGTAAATCCAGTGCCCTAGCATTCCCCCATGAATGTCCTGCAGAGCCTTGAACGCCTCGCGTTGCGTCACTTGACCGACTATCAACGCCCGTACGTCCCCTTTATCGGCGGGGTTGAGCCATTTGCAGCGTGGTGCTGCGATGGAGTGTTCCCGGCTTCGGATTCCCTTCTCGCGATCAACTGGATTCGGCGCGAGTTCCAGGTCGCGGGGCCGGCGGCAATCAATGTGCTTGAGGTCGATGGTTCGTTCGTAACGGACGAATGCAGCGCCGTCATCGAGGATATCTCAATCGAGGCTTTCGAGAGGCTGAGGCTACCTCCCGGCGATCGCATGATGGCTGATGAGTCCGGCCTGTGGATAGCGCTCTGGCTCAGCCAAGAGTGCATCTCGATCGTGGGGTGCGCACACTCCCATGCCCAGAGTATCCGGGCGATTGTTGGGTCAGGCGATGCACGTGAAGATGTTGAAGCATGTCTCCCTGTCGAAAATAGGCGGTTCATGAACAGGATAACACCCGAACTCGACAAGATCTATGTGCGGCTATAGGCGCCTCGTACTGCCCGACGGCCGGATCAGCGACCTATGCAAGAACGCAGATCTGATGGGTTATGTCGAAGCCATGTTGTAATAGAACTAATATCGTGATGCCCACAAACATCCGCACCTTAGATTATCAGGCTTGCCGCGCTCACTGGGGTTCTGTGTTCAGCAGGCATATGCCCTTCGGGAATCCATTCAGGCCCGCATTCGTGATGGCCGGCGTCCTCGTCGAGACAAGAATCGCATGCCGGCTTGATGCTGGGCAATACGAGTTAGTACGCGCCATCGCCAAGATCTGTGGTGACATGGCATTCTGTCTGTCGGTGACCGAGTTCAATGATGCCTGGTCGCCCAAGGGCAGAGCATTGGCGCTGCGACTGGCCGCCCTATAGCGACTACGCTGCTATGCCTTATGCCGCGCTTGAGAACTCGATTTATTCGCCGTCCGGCAAGTGGGGTGTTCAGTGCTCGCACGAGGAGTTCGCCGTCGTCGGCGTCCTACCGGAGTATCTGCCTGATATCGACGCGGCCTGGCCTGGCCGGCACGCAACGATCGTGGATCTTGCCGCAAAGTGGGCGGAGCACGACGACAAGGATTGGATCGACGAGATCCGTCGGGCGCACCGCTAGGAGATCGACCAAGAACCGATCATTCATCGGTTCTCGCGGTGAGTAGTACGCGGCCTGCGTCTTCGAGCGGATCGACTACGACGCGTACGGCGAGGCGCGTCACCGGTACGCGGGGGACCTGGACGGCGACGGGGACGTCGACGTCACGGACCAGACGCTGTTCCCGTCGGGCTCGCCGGGCATCGGCGCCTCGGGGTACCTGGCGGACTTCGACCTGACGTTCGACGGCGCCAACGACTTCAGCGACGTCACCGCGTGGCTGCTCAAGGCGGCCGCCCACGCCACGGCCCTGCCCGACGGGTGGGTCGGCGACCCGAGCGACTCATCCGGCCCGGACAACTCGATCGGCTACGCGGGGTACCGGTTCAACGCCGAGGCGGAGAACTACCAGGTCAGGTTCCGTGTGTATCTGCCCGAGCTCGGGCGGTGGGCGCAGCGTGATCCAATCAAGTATGTCGATGGCTCCAACATGTACCGGTATGTGCGATCAAATCCATTACACTACACGGACCCGTATGGGCTCGACCCAAGCCTCGACGATCAAGTCAATCCTAACAACCCG
>JANQFY010000179.1 GCA_028277585.1 Sedimentisphaerales bacterium | reverse complement strand
CGTTCATCTCTACGACCTCGGACATCCCATCGTGGGCGATCCACTCTACGGCGAGAAGGCTCTCCAGAGCTGCTTTCCTCGCCTGATGCTCCATGCCCTGAGATTGACCTTGCCCTCCCCCTCAGGCCCTCCCATCATTGTCGAAGCTCCCATCTCAGCCTCGTTTCAGGCCCTCCAGCATAGTCTGTGTCAATGAAAGTCAATATCTCCTCTGGGCTTTATAGTCATTCTCACTGGATTTGACGAACCGCCTAATCAGGAGGTGTGTAGAGACAGTGACTATGATGTAGACCCGGCGTTTCAGTATGACTGATCTACTGGCGCAGACGAGCTTCGTGAGGAGGTTTGAAATGGGATGGAAAAAGAGCTCTGCTTGTGTCGTTCTCGCACTTGCCTTCGTGACGCCCCTTTCGGCGGGGCCGACCTCGTATTCCGAGCGTTTGAGCGCCGCCTCCGGAAGTCCTGACACTATCGAGACGCTCCATGGCGTCGCGTTCCGGGATCCGTCGACGCCCTCAATGACTGGGGAGTTCGACCGTCTCCGGAATCTCTTGAAGGGTCGTATCCACGCCAATCGCGGTCCCGAGGCTGAACCGATCTGGAGTGTTAGCTTCACTTCGTCTGATTCGGAGCCGCCCACGCTGCCGCAGGAGGGTTTGGCCGCACGCGACGCTCTCGCACCTGATATGACACCCGTGCTCATTCCTGCGCCCGATGCCGTCTTGCTCTGCGGCCTTGGCGCCGGAGTGGTCGGTTTCCTACGCCGCCGACGCGTCATCTGATGGTTTTCTCCAAGCGATCCCGAAGAAGGCTGCAACGTCGGGGGTTGCAGCCTTCTTCATGCGCCGATTTCTAACTCTCGTCATTCGTCTCGGTCAGGGCGGTCAGGAGCCGGCTGGCGACCTCGGGGGGCAATTCCACGTTGCTGGGCGTCTGCGCTTCACGCGGCGCGGCGGACTGGGCCGCGGCGGCTGGAACAGCGTTGAATGTGACGATATCGAGGCACGCCTTGCGGGCGGTCTCCTCCTTCTCGCAATCGGTCAGCGTGATCAGCTTGCCGGCCGCGACCGGGGCGTAGCGCGCCAGCGTCACTCGACTGGCGTGGTACGCCTGGGCGATCCGTCGCTCAAACTGCTCGACGAAACGCTCGTCGCCCAGCCAGCGACTGTAAAGGGCGGGCGCGACGTTGTGTCTAGCGAGCACCTCCTCGTCCTCCAGCTCACTGGTGAAGAGGTCTTCGATTACAGCCCGCTGTCGTTTGGTCAGCTTCTTCGTTTCTTGCATGGCGTTTTCCTTTGTCTGAACGAAGTTATTGGGAAAATGGTCTTTGTGTCACCGCCCGCGCGGCGTTAAACTCTGTGCCCGACGCCCGGCAAATGCGGTGGGGCGTCGGTCTGGGGCTTGGTTAGGAACCTCCAATCTGTGAAGGAGCGCGATATGAACGCGAAGGGATTTGTTGGTCTGGTTTTGCTGGTCGTTTCGGCACTGGTCGTCGGGGGCTGCTCGCATGGCTCGGGCATCGAGGCCGCAGTGTATGGGACGAGGCTGAATTCGGATGATCTCGGCAACGGCTATGGCGGCGGGGCGAAGGTGGAGATCAACCCGATCGACATGATCAGCGTCGATGGTCGCGCCGGCGTGGTTCGCTTCGACGATTCAGGCATCAACATGTTCCCGCTCGAAGCGGCGGCGCTGTTGAACTTCCCGCTGATGTTCGAGCACGTGGTCCCGTATGTCGGCGCCGGTGCGGGCTACTATCTCTTCGATAGCTCGGACCTCGACGACGAGGTGGGCTTCTTCCCGCTGGCCGGCCTGGAGATCGGCTTCCAAACCCTCTCGGTTATGGCTGAGGCCCGCTGGCTGTTCCTCGAGGCCGACGCCGACAGCGCGAAAGAAGAACTGCGCGATCTGAGAGAGGCCGACCTGGACGGGTTCGGCGTGAACCTCGGCGTGCTCTTCCGCTTCTAGTCGAGAGAAGGGGATTCTCCCCTCTCTCGATAAGATCAAAGAGCAAAGAGAAAAATGCAAACTTATGGAATCGCCGCGACGCGGCGATGACCTCCTCAGTTTTGATACTTGCAGTTTGAGTTTTGATCTCGCACTGATGAATCCGAAAGCCGCTGAAGCCTGGAACTTCGCCCTCTCGAAGATGGAGTCGGCCAGGCAGTACATCGAGAAGAAGGACGACGAACTGGCCAAGACCGAGATCGCCAAGGCGGTCTACATCGGCGCCGGCGCGCTGCTCTATCTGTTCGGCGAGGGCGAGCAGGAGCAGGTCGCGCACCAGGCGGCCCAGCGCTTCATCAGCGACATGGCGTCCGAAGAGTGCAGCGCTTCGGAAGCCTACCTGGCCGCCCGCAAAGTCCTCGGCTACCTCGCCGAGATGTCACCCGAAGAAGACCGCCTCCCCGCGCCGTGACCTGAAGGATGGGCCTTGCCCGACCGAATGTGCTCGAGATGACCAGCGTGGTGATTGTATCTGGGCAAGTGATGTGATGAATCGACATTCTAAGATTCTCCTGGGTGTGGCGCTGATCGCTCTGTTGGCGGGAGTGGGAACGATTGTCTGGACGGCGACCATCATTCGCTTCGTGGCGCATGACGATGTGTACCTCCTTGAAACCCGATACAATCCCAACGGGGATCCATCGTACGAGCCGCACCGTACATACGACACACTCTATCAGTGGGCCGAGCATCTCGTTCACCATCGGAATCACTTTGCCTTTCGATACCACCACACCCTCAGCGCGGCGCTGCTGATCATCGGTTTTGTGCTCGCCGCGTGGTCGTTCGACCGCGCCCGACTGCTTCGCAAGCCGCCTGACGCAACGGGCGAGCAGTAGTCTCAAATCTCGGTTGGCAAGTCTCATGTCACGATCTTGACACGATCCTGGGTGGCGCGTAGACTCCAAGCGACGGGAGCGGAGGCTTTCCTTCCCGAGACCATTACGCGTGCGGACCCTTTGCAGGAGGCGGAGCCGTGGAGACCCCGTTGTTTGAACCCAGGACAGTCGGTCAGATCTTCCGCACGACGTTCGCGCTCTACCGACGTCACTTCTGGCACTTCATCGCTATCTCTGCAGTTGTTGGTCTGCCCCTGGCGCTCCTTTCGGCCAGTTCGAGCGCAGTCAAAGCAAAGGAGATTGCTGCCCGCCACATTGCCGATTCTGTGCCGGGCATGGAGAGGACCTCACGGGAATCAGTATCTTCGGGTGGAAGTGGGCCCACAGGTGAAACCCGGCGGGATGCATGGAGTGTACGGTTTCTCCTGACAGGATTTCGGATAGGGATTGGGACATTCGGTTTCGGCGCGCTCATGACAAGCCTGTCGGCGCTGTATGCAGACCGTAGAGTAACCGCCTTGCAGGCGTACCGCCTCGTTTGTCCCAAACTCCTCTCACTTGCCTGCGGAGGCGTTCTGACGACGCTGCTAGTTTCGCTAGGCCTCTGTATCCTCATCCTTCCCGGAATCTTCTTCCTTCTCTGGTATGCCCTGACCCTTCCTTGCATTGTCGCAGAGGACCTGGGACCGGTCAGAGCGATGCAGCGAAGCAGGGCCCTAGCTCGGGGGCGTATGCGGAAGCTATTCGGCGTCGTACTTGTGGTCAACCTGATCCAGTTTGGCGTAGCCATGCCCTTTCATCACGGCGTGTACTATGCTGTCAAGGCGATCCTCGGTGCGAATCCGCCACTAACATGGTTCGTCGCTACTCTCGTCTCAGGTCTCTGCCTTATATGCCTACATCCAATCGGAGGTATCGCCCTCGTCTTGCTGTACTGGCGCATTCGGCGTTGCGAAGATCGATCTGATGACGGGCTGATGCCTGAAGAAATGCGGATACGATCCTAATCGACGGGTGACAGCCTCAAGGTGTAGAGAACTGCATGGGCTAGAACCCATCCCACACGCTATCAACCAGGAAGGCGAGCGGGGACGCTCGCGCTACCCATATCCGCTCTGTGTTCCTGGTGTCTGCTGGAATATAATGATTTTGCGCGCCCATTTTGGGGGTGCGAGGAGACTTGTGGGTGGAATTGGGAATAGGCCTGTTCCTTCTGATGGGACCGAATGACTGACTTGGCAGACGCTATCCTGGTCCGGCGGGCGCTGGACGGTGATGTCGGGAGTTTCGCCGCGTTGTGCGAGCGTTACTATCCGGCGCTGGTCGCGACGGCGCATGCGATCGCGGCCGACGAGCATCTGGCCGAGGATGCGGCCCAGGAGGCGATCGCCGAGGCGTGTCGCCGCCTGCGGACGCTCAAGAAGCCCCATCGGTTCGGTTCCTGGCTCGGCGCCATCTGTCGCAACGTCGCCAAGGACATGCTCACCGAGCGAACGCGGTCCCGCCGGGTGGCGGAGGGCTCTGCGGCGACTCGGGCGCAGGACAACGGCGACGCGAAAGCGGCTCTGGACCGAGCCGTGCGCGCCTTGCCCGACCCTCTGCGTCAGATCGTCTATCTGCGTTACTACAACGCGATGACGTACGAGCAGATGTCGAGCGTGTTGGGCCTCTCGCAACAGGCGATCAACGGGAGGCTGCGGCGGGCCAGAAGGAAGATCGCCCAAACGATGCAGGCCAACGGTTTCGGGGAAGACGACCGATGAAGCGTAAGCCAGATGACAATCAGGTCGAGGAAATGCTCAGCGAGCATTTGCGTCGCGAGCCGGCCCGGTTCGATTTCGACAAATGGGCCGAGACGTTCCCCGCCGAGGCGCAGCAGGCTCGAACCGGCTTCGCCCCGGCCGCATCGAAACGAAGCACTCAACGCACACAAGTTTGGAGACGGATCATGACAAGTCGATACACTCGATACACAGGCATCGCGGCCGCACTGCTCGTGGGGCTCTCGTTCTTCTTCCCCGGGGGCAATGGCATTGTCCCCGAGAGCATCGCCTGGGCGGATGTGCAGAAGGCGATCGAGGAACAGGAGCAGGCCCGCGTGACAGGCGTGCGCAACTGTTTCTTCGGAGATGACCAAACGCCCACCCACAAGCTCAAGGTCGAGAAGCTGTTCTCTCTGGCGTACGGATACACCGACCGGACCTATACCGAGGACGGCACGCTCATCATTCAGTTCAGTGCCCATATGCCCACCGGGACGATGACCGTTCTGTTCCCGACGGTCAAGAAGTACTATCGCATGAAGATGCCCGCCGAGTCGCTGGAGCGGGTCCAGAGCATGACGAAGGACGACTTCTTCGAATGGCTCTGGGCGTCGGGCGACTATCGCAAGGTCGGGCCCAAGAAGGTCCAGGGGATCGACGCGGTCGGGTTCGAAGTAGACGATCTGGTCGACCGCTTCCTCGGGGCTGAAGGCCTGGGCGTCAATGCGAGGATCGTGAACTTCTTCTTCTCCCTGCGGTCCATGACCGTTCGGATGTGGGTGGACCCAGAGCGGCGCTTGCCCATCCAGGTCGAAGGCGAGGGCGAGGTCAGTCCTTGTCTGATCACGGGCTACCGGAAGATGAGGCTCACCGAAGTCGATGACTGTTGGGAGTATGACATCGATCTGGGCGAGGGCGAATTCAATCCCGAGATTCCCGAGGGCTATGAGCAGTTGGGCGTCCCCGGCATCGCCAAGGCGGGCGCCGCCCTGTACTCGGTCGGGTTGGCCAGCATCCCGGTCGTTCTGATCGGTGTGCGACGCTCCCGGCGTAAACGCTAACGAATGACCTGCGTGGCGAAGGCCTCTGGACAACGTCCGGGGGCCTTCGTCTTTTCACGCGGCCGAGTCCGAACGCGTCGTCGGCCGGGCGTGGTGCGTGCTTATGAAATCGAGGACGATCCGGTTGAACTGCTCGGTCGCTTCGATGTTCACCATGTGTCCAACGTTGGGAATCTCAACCATCCTGGCGTGCCCGATCTCGCGGCTGAGGCGCTCGGCGATCGCGCGAATGTCCGGAATGTCCCGTTGGCCCACAACGATCTGGACGGGGCAGGCGACCTCGCCGAGCCGCTCCATGACGGGCGGATAGAACACCTTGTGCGGGTCGTGCTTGAGCCAGTGAAAACCCGAGTAGTCGCGGATCATCGCTTCGACAGGCGCGAACAGGGCCGGGTTCTTCGCGACGCACTTGAGCAGAGGGTTTCCCAGCATGGCCGACTGCGCCACGGCGATACCCTCGCGTCGGGCGATCTTGCGGTAATGGAGGAATTCCATGATGTAGTCATCGGAGAAGGGGTAGCCGCGCAGTGTGCTGCCGGCTAAGACGAGGCTGGTGATCCGCTCGGGATACGTCAGGGCGAACTCCACCGCCAGGCTGCCGCCCAGCGAAATGCCCACTATGGTTGCCTTCTCAATGCTGAGTCGGTCCATCATGACGCGCAGATCGTCGAGCGTCGAATAGGGCGCTTCGGGAAGGTCCGATCTTCCGAAGCCGCGCAAGTCATATCGCACGACTCGGTGATGCCTGGCCAGCAGATCGAACTGCCTATCCCAGATTCGCGTGTCCATGGCAAAACCATGGATCAGAATTATGCAGTCGCCTGCCCCGGCCTGTTCGTAATAGATCTGCGCGTCGTTGATGCGCAGGAAGCCTTTCTCAACATTCATTCAGGCTGCGTACTCCTGATTCGCCTCCCTCCGCGTGCTCTGTTACCGATCGTGACCGCCCATGGCAAGGCTCACGTCTGTCACTCCTTGCCCAGGGCGCCTGCCGCCCCATGCATTGGTCGGGCGAGTGTAGCAAAGTGTATGCTCCGGGTCAAAGCGATTTCGCCAAACTGTCACGGCAATGTCTGCGATTGCGCCGCACCGTTGGCTTCGGTTGGGACAGCCGTTCGATGGGTCGAATCGCCTTTCATAGCCTTTTGGTCGTGCGACGGGAAAGACCTATTGTCTCGACCGACGAACTTCGGTAAGCTGAGCGTATTGACGGGTGCGGCGGTTCGGCGCCTGAACAGGGATGGTTGAGTCCAGGGAGAACGGATTATGAACGTCAGACTAGCGATTCTGCTGTTGTGTATGGTGGGTGTTGGCGCCGGGTGTGCGACGCGGCCGGCGGCGCCGTCCTCGCGCAATCTACTCTCGGCCGAGGTCCAGGAAGCGATTGCACTGTTCAAGGTCCGCGACCCGGGCATCCAGGCGTTCTTCGATCGGTCATACGGCTACGCCGTGTTGCCTCGCATCGGCAAGGCGGCCTGGGTGGTCGGCGGCGCGTTCGGTCGCGGAGAGGTTTTCGCCGGCGGCACGAAGGTGGGCTACTGCAGCGTTTCGCAGGCGAGCGTCGGATTCTCCTTCGGTGGACAGTACTTTCGCGAGATCATCTTCTTCCGCGACAAGCTCGACCTGAACCGGTTCACGATGGGCGATTTCGCTTTCTCGGGCCAAGTCAACGCGGTGGCCGTCACCGCCGGTGCGGCCGCCAAGAGCGACTACCAGGATGGGATGGCGGTCTTCATCGCGCCCGACGCTGGGCTGATGATCGATGTCTCGATTGCAGGTCAGAAGTTCGAATACGACCCGACCTACGTCCTGCGTGAGGAACCGAAAACCGTACTACCCTAGGAAGATCAAAGTGTAAGAATCAAATATCAAAATTGAGGAAGTCATGCCCGCAGAGCGGGCATTCCGCAGTTTTGATGTTTACACTTTGATTCTTGCTATTCCTATCAGAGCTGAGCGGCTTCGACCCAGAAGCTGCCGATCGCTTTGTAGAAGGTCAGGACCGACAGGATCGCGCAGTGCCGGTGCGCTTCGGGTAGGTCGGGCAATTGCTCCAGTACGTATCCCGCGCTGATGGTCAGTGCTTCGCGTACGGGTTTGCCCTGTATGAACTCGATCACCGTCCGGCCGCACAGGCGGGTGAACTGGCAGCCGTCGGTGTGATACAGCGCCTTGCGGATGACGCCCTCCTCAATGACCAGGTAGAACTCCATCGTATCCCCGCAGGCCCCGGTGTGCCAGGCGCCCGCGGATGGGTCCGTCATCCGCCCGAAGTATTCGTCTTCCAAACCATGTCCTTTCTCTGGGGGGCTGAGGCCTCCTCTACTTCATAAGAGACTATACAAATGTATCTTACCGGCTAATGTCGTATATTCAAGCCGGAAGGTGGTCCCCGGTCCACCAATTCCGCTCATGGCAAACCTCCATCCCTCACAGATCCGCACGCTGCTCGAATAGCTTTTAGTGCAGGGACATGCGTAGCGACGGGACGACGACGCGGCGGTAGACGCGGATGTCGTCGATGGTCCCGGCGAAGAGCGTGGTGGGGTCAGCATTCGCGGCGACGCCGATGAGGAATCCGCCCTGCGAGGCCGGTACGGACAGTTGCATGTCGCGGGCGACTTCTTGCTGATCGACGTACAGAATCCGCGTGGACCCGTCCCAGACGATCCCGATGTGGTGCCATTGCCCGTCGGTGATGACGGCGTCCGAGCTCAGAACTGTGCCGGGTCGTCCCGGACCCTTCAGTTCGGTCGTCAACACGCCGTTCTGATCGGCGCTCGCACGGAGCCAGTTGGCGCCGTCCTCCTGGGCGAGGATAACTTGTCCCGGCGCGCCGCCCTTGATCCAGGCGAAGACGCTGACAGGCGCATCGGTCGGGTCAATCACGAACGGGGTGCGGACGAAGTCGTTGACTCCGTCGAACTCCAGCGCTCCGCCCACTCGGCCCCCGTCGGGTCGCCAGAGGGGGTTGCCGAACACGTCGGCGTCGTAGGTTCCGATGTCGTCGGCTGCTTTGTTCCCGCTCGCTTCGTCGAACCGCCACCGCGCCGCCTCGCCGAGCGGCTTCATCCAGTACTGTGTCAGAACCGCCAGGTCGAGCGCATCGATCGTCTCATCGGCGTGGACGTCCGCGTCGGGATTCCATGCGGTTTCACCCGCCCGACAGCCCCAGGTTCGCGCGAACGTAGCCAAATCCGTCAGATCGACCCGACTGTCCCGGTCGAGATCCACGCGGCCCACGATGTCGGTCGTCAGCGCCTTGACACAGAAATTGGCCGAGCTGTCCACCTCGTAGAAATCGCTCCACGTCGAGCCCGTACGGTAGTAGCTCTGTCCAGGCTGCGCCGTCGACTCGACCAGTACGCCCGAACTCGCGCTCAGCAGCATCTTGCCCATCCCTGCGGCCGCTGCGAACGGTTGCGGCGCGTCGTCCGGGCCGCCCAGCAGCAATTCCACTTCGGACGTGCGGTCATAGGCGTATCCGCCTTGCGAGAGCTCCACGAAGATGTAGAAGTCATCGCCCCCCGTCAGTACGGTCGGGTGCGGCAAATCGATCGTGTGGAATCCGCGATACGGGATCGTCCCGCTCGCGGCCGCCATCTCGCCGGCCAACTGCCCGTCGGCGAACCGGTCGTACACCTTGACGGTATAGGCGACGTCATCGGCCGCGGTGTAGAAGCTGACGGATTCCAGTCGTTCGAGACCGCCGGCAACGAACGCGTTGAAGACGGCGTCGCAATCGGTGTAGGTGTCGCGCCAGCCATGGTAGTCGTGATAGTAGAAGTGATCGTACCGGTTGATCTCGACGTTCTTGAACGCGACGGCGCCCATGTCGTCCTTTTGCCCACACCATTTGTCGTAGTACGACATCCAGAAATAGCCCCGGTCGTTCCAGCCGCTTCCCCAACTGTTCTTGACCAGCCAGGCGCCTCGCTGCGGCGCTTGCGTCTGCCTGTTGTCGTCCCAGCCCACGATCGCGACCGAATGGTTGGGCAGCGCCGGATTGGTAGGGGGCTGGTAGTGCGCTCCGCCGTAGAGGGGCGTAAAGAACTGACCACTGTAGGCCATGCAGGTCGCGACGACGCCCGTTTCCACGACCGCCCGCTTGATGACGTCGAGGTTCGCCAGGTCTGTCCCGGCGATGTACCATTCGATATCGCGCGGGTAGAAGTAGAGGTACTCCGGGTCGTGCCGGGCCGGCGCCTCATCGTACCAGGGGTCGTCCCGCTCGGTGTTGCTGTTCGCCAGGGGCGTGTAAACGGCGCCGTCACCGCGCGAGAAATACGCGGCCGCGACGAGGTAATCGCCACCCTCGTGAATGGTCAGTCCGAGCGCGGCGCCGCCCAGGTCGTCGTTGTTGAAGGAGTTGAACCCGTTCCACCAGTCGAGATGGTACTCAGCCAGGTTGGGCCGCCCGCTCATCCCCAAGTCGGACCAGAGCCCCGTGATCAAAAGGTTGCTCTCGATCGCCGCCATCGTACCGTGCGCCCAGCAGGTGCCCCCGCGCTGGCTCTTGACAGACGTGACGTAGCCCTGGTCGCGCAGATCGAAGGTTGCGGGCAATTCCTGGGTCGAGCCCTGCCCCCAGGCGATTCCCGCCCAGGCGCAGAGCATCAGCAATGCGGACAACATCACTCGGGTCCGTTCTTTCGTGCGCATCATGGCAACTCCTTGGCTAGCTCCCCTCTCCGTTGGTTGGTACGTCGGCAGTCCACCTCCGCGCGTCGCGTGGATTGCCCTCTGCGGCGAGATCAAACTCCGCCTTATCACGCTCAGACTCTTGTATCAGCGCCAATCATCCCGGTCAATAGCAGTCACGGTGTGTCGATGTTAGTTTTCGATTAGCGATGAGTCCGTTGCGCTCGCTCATGTCAGTCCCATCATACCAAACGCGTCCCGAGGAATCCAGAGGATCACCCGGCCGAACGTGATTCCGGCGCGCTGGCCCAGGGCAAATTACGTATTTCCCACAATTGCAGGCGGCCGGTCCATTTGTCAGGGTGGAACTGCTATCCAAGGCCAGGCCCGATGGACTCACAGGCGCCCCCGGGGCGGAAAGGATGTCGCAGATGAGACGTTTGCTGATTGTCGTGGTTGGGATTCTCTTGATGGTCGCTGCCGGGTCGTCCTACGCTCAAGGCCCGGCCCCCACGCCGGCCAAGGTCCAGAACGTGCTCGAATCGCTGGTCGGGACCTGGACACTCAGCGAGGCAGACGCGGCACCCATGGGAACGATCGAGTTTCGATGGGCTCAAGGGAAGCACTACCTCATCATGGACGGTCACTTCGGATCAGGCGCCGAGAGTTTCGCCAGTTCGGCGACCATGAGTTGGGATCGCGCCACGACGGATGGGATGATCCTGCACGTCGTCTCGCTGCTGGGCCATTCGACCGAGCACATCAAGGTCGTTTCCGACACGGTCTCGGAAGGCAAGTCCACCGGTGTCACGATGGGCCGGAGAGATTCGGGCAAGACGCGGACCGTACGGCAGGGCCCGGACCGATTCACGATCCACTACACAGACCTCATCGTCGGAGGCCAGTCACAGCCAGACAGCAAAATCGTGTTCAATCGCGTCAAGGCCGCCAGCGCCGAGCAAACGCTGCGGAAGCTGGAAGCCCAGTTGACGCAGGCCTTTCTCAAGAACGAGGTCCGCGCCCTGGACCGCCTGCTGGCCGACGACTTGACCTACGGTACCTCGGACGGGATGACCGTCACCAAGGACATGATCATCGAAGTCATCACCGCCGGCGATTACGAAGCGACCTCGCTGAGATACAACATCGAGAGCGTCCGCGTCTACGGCAACGCGGCGGTCGTGACCGGTCAATATACCTCGGAAGCGCGGCTGATGGGCGAAGATGTCAGCGGCGAAGTGCTCACGACCAATACCTGGATCAAACGCAAAGGCAAATGGCAATGTGTCGCCGTCCACGCTTCGGAAATCGAAGGGATGTAGATCCCTCGTCCACCGAGACAATCGCATCGTGTTCTGGGGCTGTGAGCAAGGAGGCTCGCGGCCCTTTTCGTCTCTGCGATTGTGGAGCGATTGCCCCCCAAATTACGTAGTCCCCACAATTGTCTGCGCTGTCCTGCCCGTCATACTCTCGTGATGGTAGGCGCCCTGGATGTTCGTGCGGCCCGCGCGCGCACCTCCGACGGTACACATCATGCCCGCGTCCAGAGCCTTCATTGTGGTGTGTCGATGCAGACAGGGAGGTGAGACATGATGGGGTCGGCTCTCTCAAGATCGAGGTTCGTATCACTGTCCACGGTTGTCATCCTCATGGCGACGGCGGGTATCGCCCACGCGGACTTCACGTTTGGCGAAGTCATCCACCTGGGGCCGGTCATCAACGGTCCGGCCGGCGACGCCGTAACCTGCTTCTCGGCCGATGGTCTGGAGATGTACTTCGACTCTCATCGAGCCGGGGGCCACGGTGGTTGGGACATCTACGTGGCCAGGCGACAGACAGTAGACGACGGCTGGAGCGCACCGGTGAATCTCGGGCCGCCGGTTAACACGACCCACAACGACTACTGCGCCAGCATCTCAGCCAATGGTCTGGAACTGTACTTCAGCTCGGACAACCGACCCGGCGGAGTTGGCGGGGCCGACACTTGGGTGGCAAGACGCGCCACGATCGAGGATCAGTGGGGAACTCCGACGAACCTCGGGTCGCTCGTGAACAGTACTTCTGCGGACATCGGACCACGGCTTTCCCTGAACGGACTGGAGCTCTACTTCTCCTCAGAACGGCCCGACGGACACGGCAGTGCTGATATATGGGTGACCACACGCGCAACCATGGATGATCCTTGGACAGCTCCTGTGAATCTCGGCCCACCCGTCAACAGTGAGGCCAGCGAGTGCTATCCTTTCTTGTCGGCCGACGGCCTGTTGCTTCTGTTCTCCGAGAACGACGGAAGTCCCCTCCGGCCCGGCGGGCATGGCGATATCGACAACTGGGCGGCGCGGCGAGCGAGCGTCTCCGATCCCTGGGAGACTCCTGTGAATCTTGGCCCGGTCGTCAACACCCCGAGTCTCGACGGCGGGCCGGTACTGTCACCGGATGAGTGCACGCTCTATTTCTCCTCCGCCCGATCGGGCAACTTGGGGGGAATGTGGGGCGACACCTGGGAAGCGGCTCTCGTTCCCATCGTCGATTTCGACGGCGACGGCCAGGTCGACGGCATGGAGGTTCTCAGGATGACGGACTACTGGGGCACGGCTGATTCGCTCTGTGACATCGGCCCCATGCCCTGGGGTGACGGCACCGTCGATGTCGAGGACGTGAAGATCCTGGCCGACTATATCGGCCTGGACGTTGTCGATGCGACTCTGGTCGCCCACTGGGCACTGGACGAAACCGAGGGTGACATCGCCTACGACAGTGCCGGTGACAACGACGGCGCTTTGGTGAACGGCCCCGCCTGGGCCCCTCAAGGCGGCATAGTCAACGGCGCCCTCAGATTTGACGGCGTCGACGACCACGTCGTCACCGAGCCCGCCCTCAATCCGGCCGATGGCCCATTCAGTGTCCTGGCGTGGATTCAGGGCGGCGCGCCGGGCCAGGTGGTGATCTCACAGGCGGACGGCGCGAACTGGCTAACCATCGATGCCGCCGCGGGAACGCTCGCCACAGAGTTGGCTCCCGTCCAGCGGACCAAAGTGCCCCCGCTGGTGTCGGATGTCATTGTCACGGATGGGATCTGGCATCGGGTCGCACTGGTCTGGGACGGGGTTGCCCGGAGTCTCTATGTAGACGGCGCACTCGTCGCTCAAGACGAACTGAGCAGCCAGACAGCAAACCGCGGCGGTTTGTACATCGGCTGCGGCGCCGATCAGACGCCCGGGACCTTCTTCGCCGGCCTGATCGACGACATCCGCATCTACAATCGAACGGTCCAACCCCAGTGACGCATGCCTGGATCTAGACACGAGCAAATTACGTAGTCCCCACAATTGTCTTCGATGGCTCCGGCCTGATAGGCTCTGGTGATTGACGCCCGAGGCGCCCGGGCGCCCACACCGAGTCGCAACGCTGAGTAGCACGCAGAGGAAGGAGGAATGTGTCTATGCACTGGCCATAAGACCGTCCGTCGGAGCTACCGAGGCGAGAGCGGAGATCCGAATCAGACAAGGATGCGAAGGAGAAAGGCTATGAGAACACGGACAAGCCGAAGGTTGCTGGTCGCGGTGGTGGTGTTGATCGTTTTGGGTGGCGCGTTCCAGTCGGCCTGGGCGGACCCGCAGGCGAACAAGGAAGCTTCTCGCCGCGTCAATCAGGAAGCCTGGAGCCAGGGACAGCTCGCGGTGGTCGATGAGGTGGTGGCGCCGGACTACGTGTATCATGAGCCGGCCCTGGGCGACGTTCGCGGCCCCGAGGGTCTGAAGCAGACGATCCTGGGCTACCGAA
>JANQFY010000031.1 GCA_028277585.1 Sedimentisphaerales bacterium | reverse complement strand
TGATCGCCTCACGATAGGCCACTCGGGGCTTGCCGATGCGAACGTCGACCTTGCGTTCCCGCGTCAGCTTATGCTGAAGCACCTCCAGGTGCAGCTCACCCATGCCGCTGATGACGGTCTGGCCCGTTTCCGGATCTATTTTGTATCCGAACGTCGGATCCTCCCGACGAAGCGAGTCGAGCGCGTCGGCCAGTTTTGCGCGTTCGGCCGCGGTTCGCGGCTCGATCGACATCGTGATCACCGTCTGGGGGAACGTAATGCTCGGTAGAACGGTCGCCTTCTTGCTGTCGCAGATTGTATCGCCCGTCAGCGTCTGTCGCAGACCGACGACCGCCACGATATCTCCGGCCTGAGCTGAATCGAGAATCTTCCGCTCATTAGCGTGCATCTCAAACACGCGCGTGATGTTCTCCCGCTTGTTGCGGTTCGGGTTGAACACACGCGTGCCCGACTTCAGCGTGCCCTGGTAGATGCGCAGGAAGCTCAGATCGCCATGCGAATCGCTCGTAATCTTGAATGCCAGTGCTACCAGCGAAGCATTTGGATCACACTTGACGGGCTGTTCTTTGCTCTCATCGCCCGGCTTGTGCCCGATAAGATCCGGCTTCTCAATAGGGGAAGGCAGATAGGCGACGACGCCGTCGAGCAGTCGCTGGACGCCAATGTACTTCAGAGCCGACCCCACGAACACAGGATGCAGCTTGTTCTCCAGCGTGCCCCTCCGGATCGCCCGCTGGATCATCTCTGCGCTGACCGGCTGATCGTCGATGAACGCCTCCATCAGCGCTTCATCGTGCTCGGCCGCCGCTTCTATCATGCGCGCCCGGTACTCCTGAGCCATCTCCGACAGTTCCGAAGGGATCTCGGTCTCCCGGAAATTCGCGCCCATCTTCTCAGACTCGTAGAACACCGCCTGCATCGTTATCAGATCGACGACACCGGCGAATGAGTCGTCCGCGCCGATGGGGATCTGCACGGGAACCGGGTTCGCCAGGAGCTTGTCGTGAATGCTCTCGACGCTCATCTCGAAGTCGGCGCCGATCTTGTCCATCTTGTTGATGAAGCACAGGCACGGCAGGTCGTATTTCTGCCCCTGGCGCCACACGGTTTCACTCTGCGCCTGGACGCCCTCGCTTCCGTCGAAAACCGCGACCGCGCCATCCAGCACGCGCAACGATCGCTCTACCTCAGCCGTGAAGTCGATGTGCCCCGGGGTGTCGATCAGATTGATTTCGAAGTCTTCCCAGTGGCACTTGGTCGCCGCCGAGGTGATTGTGATCCCCCGCTCCTGCTCTTCCTCCATGAAGTCCATGACGGCCGTGCCCTCGTGGACCTCCCCCATTTTGTAGGTCTTGCCGGCGTAGTACAGCACCCGCTCGGTTACCGTGGTCTTCCCGGCATCGATGTGGGCCATGATCCCAATGTTTCGCGTCTTTGCGAGCCTACCCATGTCTCACTGCACCAGCCCAGAGCATTCAGCAATCTTCCCGACCTTTGCGGCCACGGCCTGTGCCTCCGCGGAAGCACATTATCTATGGACAAAAAAAAGCCACGGTGCTTCTGGGAATCCACCGTGGCAGTACTGCGAAGCCTGTTTACCAGGCGAAGTGGGCAAATGCCTTATTCGCCTCGGCCATGCGATGGACGTTCTCTCGCGTCGTCATCGCACCGCCCTGCTTGTTGTAGGCGTCCAGCAGCTCAGAGGCCAAGCGTTGACACATGGGCTTGCCCTTCTTGCCCCGGGCCGAAGCGAGAATCCAGCGGAACGCCAGAGACTGCTGGCGTTTCGGCTTGACCTGCATCGGAACCTGGTAACTCGCACCGCCAACACGCTTGCTGCGAACCTCCAGCAGCGGCTTGACATTGTTGATCGCCGTTTCGAACACCTCGACCGGAGGCACATCGCCTACTTTGCCCGCCACAATGTCCAGGGCATCGTAGAAGATCTTCTGCGACGTACTCTTCTTGCCGTCCCACATCATGCAGTTGACAAACTTGGAGACCAGCTTGCTGCCGAACTTCGGATCCGGCGTCAGTTGGGTGCTGGAAGCGGTAAACTTCTTGGCCATAACCTGTCCTATCGATTCAAATGGCTATCGATCGTTGCCTTCTTATTTGGATTTCTTGGCGCCGTACTTACTGCGGCCCTGCTGACGACCGGAGACGCCGGCACAGTCCAGAACGCCGCGAACGATGTGATAACGCACACCAGGCAAGTCTCTCACACGACCACCACGGATCATCACCGTGCTGTGCTCCTGCAGATTGTGATCGACGCCCGGGATGTACGCGGTCACTTCCTTGCCGTTGGTCAACCGGACACGGGCCACTTTCCGCAGCGCCGAGTTCGGCTTCTTGGGCGTTTGCGTCCTGACGATCAGGCAGACACCGCGCTTCTGCGGCGAACCACTGATATCAGAGACCCTCTTGCGGCCTTTGGACTTTGCTCTTGGCTTTCTGACTAACTGATTGATCGTCGGCATAACCTATCTCGATTCAAAACCGTTCTTGCTTAATCAATGCCAAGGATTTCCTTGACCCTCGATTCAGCCTTGGCTTCGGCTTCCTTCTCTTCCCGGACATCCGCCAGTTCCTTCGGCACCGGAGCTTCGACCAAATGCTTGACTCTCATTTCCAAATGCGGCTTGAACGCGGTCCCGGCCGGAATCAGGTGGCCTAGGATAACGTTCTCTTTCAAACCGTGCAATTCGTCAACTTTACCAGCTAGGGCCGCCTCCGTCAACACCTTTGTTGTTTCCTGGAAGCTTGCGGCCGCGATAAAGCTGTCCGACCACAGCGAAGCCTTCGTGATTCCGAGCAGCAGGGTCTGGGCCGTCGCGGGCCGGGGCTTGCGGCCCTTGGCCGGCGTGCCGCCCAGCATCTCCACCTTCTCGTTCATCTTCGCCAGTTCTTTCTTGTCGATGATCTGGCCTTCCGCCAGCTCCGAAACGTCGCCCTTGTCGGCGATCTTGAGGCTATTGCTCAGCCGCTCGTTTTCCTTACGGAAGACGAATTTGTCCGTCACCTCGCCCGGCAGGAAGGTGCTGTCGCCCACAGATTCGATCTCGACCTTTCGCATCATCTGCGAAATGATCGTCTCCATGTGCTTGTCGTCGATATGCACGTTCTGCGAACGGTACACGTTCTGGATTTCGCCGATCAGATAGCGTTGCAGGGCCTCTTCACCCTTAATCCGCAGAATATCGTGCGGCACCAACGGGCCGTCTGTCAGGGCGTCGCCGGCCTCGACGGTATCGCCCGTATGGACATTCAGATGGCGATCGCGCGGCACGTGGTGCTCCTTCTCCATACCACTTTCGCTACGAATGGTAATCGTCATCTTGCCCTTGCGCTTGTCGCTGCGCAGTTCGACGCGACCACTAATCTCGGCCATGGCGGCCGGGTCCTTAGGCTTCCGCGCCTCGAAGACTTCCGTCACACGAGGCAGACCACCGGTAATATCCTGCGTACCACCGGTCGCCCGCGGCTGGTGAGCCAGCAACTGACCCGCCTGGACCTGCTCGCCTTCGCTTACCTCGATGCGAGCACCAGCCGGCAGGTAGTGGACGTCGAGGATCTTCCCGCTCTCATCCTCAATGATGATCTGCGGGTGCTTGTCGCCCTTGTGCTCGATGACCACCGGGCGTTCCTGGACCTTGACGTCGGCGTCTTTGTCCTTGAGCCTCGACGTCCTGACACGCATCTCTTCGGTCTGAACCGTTTCGCCCTCGATGATATCCACGAAGCGAATGGCGCCGCCCACTTCGGCGAGGATCGGGGTTCGGTGCGGGTCCCACTGGAAGAGCACGGAGCCGGTCTTGACCTTCTGGCCGTTCTCGACCAGGATGATGCCACCGTACGGGACCTTGAAGCGATCGAGTTCGCGGTCTTTCTGGTCGAGAAGCGTGATTTCGCCGTTGCGTTTGAGGGCCACGACGATGGTGGAGCCGTCTTCGCGCTGCAGCGACACGGCATTGATATCGCGATACTGCACCGTACCAGCGTGCGTCGCCTTCTGCTCACGTTCCAGAATGGCGCGGGAGGCGACACCACCGGTGTGGAATGTTCGAAGTGTCAGCTGGGTGCCCGGCTCGCCGATGGACTGAGCGGCCACGATACCTACCGCGGCCCCCTCTTCGACCAACTGGCCCGTGCTCATGTCCCAGCCGTGACACTTGGCGCAGACGCCGAAGGCACTGTCGCACGTAAGCGGGCTGCGAACACGAATGGCGTCGAGGCCCAGCGCCTCGATCTTCGCGGCGACTTCCGGCGTGATCACCTCGTTTTCATGAACGATCATCTCGTCGGTAATCGGGTTGCGAATGTTGTCACGGGCCGTTCTGCCGATGACCAACTGTGACAGCGGCACATCGACCTGGTCGCCGCGGCTGACCGTCGTCTTGGTAATGCCCTGCAGAGTCTGGCAGTCGCGTTCGATGACAATGACGTTCTGGGCCACGTCGATCAACTTTCGCGTGAGGTAGCCGGAGTTCGCGGTCTTCAGCGCGGTATCGGCCAAGCCCTTGCGAGCACCGTGAGTCGAGCTGAAGTACTCGAGAACGGTCAGACCCTCGCGGAAGTTGGACTTAATCGGCGTCTCAATGATCTCGCCACTCGGCTTGGCCATCAAGGCACGCATGCCGGCCAACTGCTGAATCTGGTCGACGCTGCCTCGGGCGCCCGAGTCCGACATGAGATAAATCGGGTTCAGATAGGGCGTTCCGTCCTCTTTCTTGTCTTCCCGAAGCCCTCTCATCATCTCGTTCGTCACCGCCACACGAGCATTGGTCCAGGCATCAATCACCTGGTTGTATCGCTCGCGCTCGGTCAGAACGCCGTTGGCGTAGTTCTTCTGGATCTTACTGACGCGTTTCTCGGTTTCGTTGATGATCTCCGCCTTTCGCGCGGGGATCCTCAAGTCGGTCAGGCCGAAACTCAGGCCCGCCAGCGTCGCGTTGCGGAAGCCCAGATCCTTGATGCGATCGAGAAGACCAACCGTCTCGGCGTTGCCCTCGAACTCGAAGCAATCGCTGATGACCTGGCTCAGCTTCTTGCCGGACATCGTCAGATTGTAGAACGGCATGCCGTCGGTCAGAATATCGTTGAAGATACAGCGTCCCACCGTCGTTTCGACGATCGGCGGCTTGAATCCGCCGCCTTCCTGCTCCTCAACGTGGTGCAGGCCGTTTCCGTCCCTGACCATCTTCCGCTGGATGCGGACGCGAATCTTGTCATGCAGACCGATCTTGCCCGTCTCATAGGCCATCATGGCTGAGAAGACATCGGCGAACGACTGCGGTTTCTCCACCTGGACATACGGCGCCACCGTCAGGTAGTAGTTGCCCATGACCATATCCTGTGATGGGCCGACCGTCGGCGATCCGTTCGCCGGCGAGAAGATGTTGCCCGTGGTCATCATCAGGATGTGCACTTCCGCCTGGGCCTCGACGCTCAAGGGAAGGTGGACCGCCATCTGGTCACCGTCGAAGTCCGCGTTGAACCCTTTACAGGCCAGGGGATGCAGCATGATGGCGTTACCCTCGACCAACACCGGCTCGAACGCCTGGATACCCATGCGGTGCAACGTCGGGGCACGGTTCAGAAGCACAGGATGCTGATGAATGACCTCTTCCAGGATATCCCAGACCTGCTCGTCGCGCCGCTCGATCATGCGCTTGGCGCTCTTGATCGTATCGGCGAAACCATGCTGCTTGAGTTTGCGGATGATAAAGGGCTGGTAGAGCTCAAGGGCGATCTTCTTGGGAAGACCGCACTGGTGCAGCTTCAGATTCGGGCCCACGACGATGACCGAACGGGCCGAGTAATCGACGCGCTTGCCCAACAGGTTCTCACGGAACCGGCCCTGCTTACCCTTGATCATATCGGTCAGCGACTTCAAGGGCCGGTTATTGCTGCCCAGCACAGGTCGCCGGCATCGCCCGTTGTCCAGCAGTGAATCGACCGCTTGCTGGAGCATTCGCTTTTCGTTGCGAATGATGACCTCAGGGGCGTTGAGGTCGATGAGCTTCTTCAGCCGGTTGTTTCGGTTGATGATCCGGCGGTAAAGGTCGTTCAAATCGCTCGTCGCGAAGTTGTCGCGTTCCAGCAACACGAGCGGCCTGAGATCCGGCGGGATAACCGGAATCGCCTCGAGGACCATCCATTCGGCCTTGTTCGTGCTGTTCTTGACCTCGTTGATGGTCTTGAGCCGCTTGGTCAGATCCTTGATCTTCTGCTTGCTGTTGGTCTTGGTGATTGCGTCGCGCAGTTCGGCACTGACCGCCTCCAGGTCCAGCGTCTCGAGCAGGGCTCGGATCGCCTCGGCGCCCATCGACGCCTTGAACGAATTGCCGTACTTGCTCAGGGCATCCCGATACTCTTCCTCGCTGAGCAACTGCGGGGCCTTCAGCGGCGTCTGGCCCGCGTCGGTGACGACGTAGTCCTGGAAGTAGACGATCTTCTCCAGATCGGAACTCTTGGTCCCCAGGATCGTGCCCAGGCGGTTCGGAATCGACTTGAAGAACCAGATGTGTACGACCGGGGCCGCCAAGTTGATATGCCCCATGCGTTTGCGCCGCACCCGGCTGTGCGTCACCTTCACGCCGCAGCGGTCGCAGATGATTCCCTTGAACTTCGTGCCCTTGTACTTCCCACACGCACATTCCCAGTCGCGCTCCGGGCCGAAGATCCGCTCGCAAAACAGCCCGTCTTTTTCCGGCCGATACGTGCGGTAGTTGATCGTCTCGGGTTTGCGCACTTCACCAAAGGACCAGCTGCGAATATCATTCGGGCTGGCCAGTGAGATCTTGACCGAACCGTAGTCATTAATCCGATCGTAGATATTGCCTAACATCGAACGCCCCTTACAAAGTCACAACCCGACAATCACACCTACAGCGCAGTTCGTCCAAGGCGCTTCTTCTCAAGCTGAATGTTCAATCCCAATCCCCGGATCTCATTACACAGCACGTCGAAGGACAGCGGTGTACCCGCCTCCAGCGTGTTCTGCCCCTTGACCATCGACTCGTAGATCTTCGTTCGACCTTCGACGTCGTCGCTCTTGACCGTGAGCATTTCCTGAAGCGTGTAGGCGGCCCCATAACCCTCAAGGGCCCACACTTCCATCTCACCGAATCGCTGGCCGCCCGTGCGGGCCTTGCCGCCCAGAGGCTGCTGCGTAATAAGACTGTAAGGTCCCGTCGCCCTGGCGTGAATCTTGTCATCGACCAAGTGATGGAGTTTCAACATATAGATGTAACCGATGGTCGCCCGCTGATCAAACGCCTCTCCCGTTCGACCATCATACAATTGCGTCTTCAGCGATGGCGGCACGTCGATGAACATCTCGTCGGCCTCCGGCGCCTTGCCGCCTTCGTCTAATTCGTTCCTCTTGGCGGCCATCTGCGTAGTCGCTTCGGCCGTCAGACTCTGAATGTCCTCTTCCGATGCCCCGTCGAAGACCGGCGTAACCGCGTGGAAGCCCAGTACTTTGGCCACCAGGCCCAGATGGGTCTCCAGAATCTGGCCCACGTTCATACGACTCGGTACGCCCAGCGGGTTCAGGAGGATGTCCAGCGGCGTTCCGTCTTCCAGGAACGGCATGTCCTCTTCCGGCATGATCTTCGCGATCACACCCTTGTTTCCGTGCCGCCCGGCCATCTTATCACCAATCGACAACGTTCGCTTGATCGCCACATAGATCTTGGCCATCTGCAGCACGCCGCTCGGCAGCTCATCACCGTGCTTCATGCGCTCGACGAGTCGATTCTTCTCTTCCTCCTGCTCGGTGATCTTGCTCCAGAACTTCTCGACAATCTTCTTCACGTCGTCTCGACGTGCGGCAGGCTTGACCCACTTGATGTCGAAGTTCTCGATCTGCTCGAAGACGACCTCGTCGTCGTCACTGGCGCCCACCTTCTGGCGGGTCGAAGGGTCGACGATGTTGACTTCATGAGCCGCGTGAATCGCATCCAGCATCTGCCGGAAGATGGAGCATTCTTTGGTCTTGGCTTCGGCGTCGAGTCGTTTGACCTCTTCGGCCAGCGCCTTCTTCTGGTCCTCGCCCCCGGCGCCCCGTCTCGTGAACACTTCGGTCTTGATGACGACGCCTTCGTAACCACTGGGCAATTCCAGTGAATCGTTTTTCACATCCTCGCCGGCCCGTCCGAAGATGGCATGCAGCAGTTTCTCTTCGGGGGTCAGTTCCACCTTGCCCTTGGGCACGACCTTGCCAACCAGGATATCGCCCGGGCAGACACGCGTACCTTCGCGCACGACGCCCCGCTCATCCAGGTTGCGCAGCGCCTTCTCGCTGACGTTCGGAATGTCGCGGGTGAATTCTTCCTTGCCCAGGCGTGTCTCACGAACCTCCGCGGTGAACTCATCGATATGGATGCTCGTGAAGCTGTCGTTCTTACAGAGACGCTCGCTGACGATGATGGCATCTTCAAAGTTGTAGCCGTCAAACGAGACGAAACCAACCAGGACGTTCCGGCCCAGCGCCAGCACGCCCTGCGACGTCCCACCACCGTCGGCGATGACTTGCCCGCCATCAACCTTCTGGCCCAACTCGACGATCGGCGTCTGGTTCAGACACGTCCGCTCGTTGAGCCCGACGAATTTCTCGAGCCGGTATTCATCGGTGTGATTGATCACGACATGGGTCGCATCGACCGCCGTGACGACACCGCCATGCTCGGCGCGAACGACCATACTCGAATGCTGGCCGACCACCGTCTCCATGCCCGTTCCGACCAGGGGCGCATCCGTCCGCAGGAGCGGCACCGCCTGCCGCTGCATGTTCGAACCCATCAGAGCACGGTTGGCGTCGTCGTGCTCCAGGAACGGAATCAACGACGCGGAAATCCCGACGATCTGCTTGGGCGAAACGTCGATGTAGTCGACTTCATCCTTGGCGGTCTGGGCCAGCTCACCAGCCTTGCGCGCCAGGACCGTTGGAGTCTCGATCTTCAGCGTCTTCGGATTGACCGCACTCGGCGGCGCGAAGACGGCCTTCATCTCCTCGTCGGCCCGCAGGAACTCGACCTCCCCTACGATCTTGCCCTTCTTGACGTGGCGATAGGGAGACAGCAGGAACCCGTACTCATCGACCTTGGTGAAGATGGACAGCGAAGAAATCAGGCCGATATTCGTGCCTTCCGGCGTTTCGATCGGGCAGATTCGACCGTAGTGGCTGATGTGAACGTCACGAACTTCAAAGCCGGCGCGCCGACGGTTCAGACCGCCCGGGCCCAACGCCGAGAGCCGGCGTTCATGCGTCAACTGACTCAACGCGTTGGTCTGGTCCACCACCTGGCTCAGTTCGCCGCGACCGTAGAAGTAGTTGATGCTGCTGGCCACGCTCTTCGAGTTGATCAGGTCCGCCACGCGGGGCGTCTCTTCCGCATCACGCTTGATGCTCATGCGCTCCTGCGCGGTGCGCCGCAACTTCAGCAGGCCCTTGCGGATCTCATCGGCCGCCAATTCGTCGATCGTCCGCAGGCGTCGGTTGCCCAGATGGTCGATATCGTCGATCTCGCCCTCGTTATTGCGCAGGGCGAGCATGTATTTCATCGTGTTCAGGAAATCCTCGGCCCGAAGTGTCATCTCGTCTTCGGCGACCTCCTGACCGAACTTCCGGTTCAGACGGAACCGACCGACCTTGCCAAGACGATACCGATTCGCGTCGAAGAACTTCTCGGCAAAGAAGACCCCGGCCTTCTCCTGATTCGGGGGATTGCCCGGACGCAGACGGACGTAGAACTTCAACAGCGCCTGTTCGTGCGTCTCACAGTCATCCTCAGCCAGCGTGTTCAGGACGATTGTGTCCCGCGCCTCGGTGATGACCTCGACCTTCTTCAGTTCGCTCTGCTGGATGACCGAGACCTTGTCGCTGATCTGGCCCCCGGACTCGACCAGGATTTCCCCGGTTTCCGTGTCCACGATCGGCCCGACGGCCCACATGTCCGGCGACAACTTGCCCACCGCCACGGTTTTCGTCGGGTAGAACAGCCGCAGAATATCCTCAGTCGTCCCGTATTCCGGCGCGATCGCTCGCAAGAACACAGTCGCCGGGATCTTGCTCGACTGATCGATCTTGACCACCAGGATATCCTTCTGGGTCACGCCGATCTCGATCCAACTGCCGCGCTCGGGAATGATGCGTCCACCGTGGAGAACGCGGTCGCCTTCCTTGCTCTCGATCAGGAAGTCCACACCCGGGCTGCGGTGCAACTGGTTGACAATGACTCGGACAGCGCCGTTGACGATGAATTCACCGCCGCCGATCATCACGGGCATCTCGCCGAGGTAGATCGCCTGCTCCGCCATATCCGCGCCTTCTTCACGCCGCAGACGGCAATGAATCTTCAGCGGATAGGCATACGTCAGGCGCAGCTGACGACACTCCAGGGGCGTATAGTGGGGCTTCTCCAACTCGTAGTAGAGATACTCCAAGGACATCTTCTTATCGTAACTCTCGATAGGAAAGATCTCCTGGAACAGCCCTTCCAGGCCCTGAGCCTGCCTCTTCGTAGGCGACTCGTCCTTCTGCAGGAAGCGATCGTAACTGCTCCTCTGCACCGCGACGAGATCGGGAATCTCTACGGCATCCTCAATCTTGCCGAAATTGCGAAAAACTCTCGCACCCATCTAAGGCTCCTACGCTCTAATCAGACCTTCTCACGCTCTGGGCCCGCAGCACGCGGGCCCAGCACACCCCTGGTATATACTTCAGTACTGCCCTACCGGCCTTAGGCCAACTCCACCGTCGCGCCGGCAGCTTCCAGTTGTTCCTTCGCCGTCTCGGCGTCTTCCTTACTCAGGCCTTCCTTCACGGGCTTCGGGCAGCCATCGACCAGTTCCTTGGCCTCTTTCAGACCCAACCCGGTCAGGGCGCGAACTTCCTTGATGACCTGGATCTTCTTCTCGCCGAACGACTTGAGAATCACGTCGAACGTCGACTTCTCTTCGGCCTCTTCGCCGCCCCCACCGCCCGCCGCGGGTGCAGCCATCATCACAGCGCCGCCGCCGGCCGGCTCGATTCCGTACTCATCCTTAAGGTAATCCGCCAGTTCCTTGGCCTGCATCAGGCTCAGCGTCACGATCTTGTCGCCCAGTTCTTTGATCTCAGCGCTGACATTCGAGGCGGCTTTCGTCTCTTCGGTGGTCTCAGTGACTTGCTCTTCTGACATGGGAATAGACTCCTATAGGTCAACGCTTGCCGGTAGCCGAGACTCCACCGTCCCGTTTAACTCGCATCGAGGCAACCGCAAGCTGTCTGTAAATGCTAACGATAGTGCTGAAAAGATAGGCCTTCTGACGGGTCAGGCCGCCTGATTCTCACTCTTGTCGATGATGGCCTTGACACAACCCGCAATCACGCGCGCCGGTCCAAGCAATGCCCCACTTACGTTCGAACCCGGGGAACACACACAAGCCGAGATGCGGCCCTGCAGTTCGGCCCGCGTGGGCATCTTCGAGAGCGCTTCGGCCCCCTTGCTGTCCAGCGCCGAACCATCCAGGAAGGCGCCCTTCAATTCCACGGGCTTGAGCTTCTTGCTCCACTCGACCATCTCTTTGGCAACGTCAACGACGCTGTCGCCGCCATAGGCCACCGTGCAGGCGCCGCTGAACAATTCACCAGCACTCCCCAAATCCTGGCTGCTCAGAGCCTTGCTGAACAGGGCATTCCGGACGACCAGCAGTCGGATGCCCTTCTCCTTCAGGGCGCCGCGCATGACATTGTTGTCCGTCCCCCCGACACCCATCGTGTTCACGACCACGAAGTCCCGGATCCCCTCTTCGGTGATCTTCCGCTCCATCTCCGCCTGCAGATGCTCTTTAACGTACTTGCTCATAGGGTCTCCTGTAACGCAAACACACCTGGCGGGCCTGTCCGGCCCGCCAGGTCTTTGCCAAGACTCTTGTTTCGTAGATGTATGGCCGTCGCGGCAGTGCTAAACGTTCACCGCGACGCCGGGACTCATGGTTGCCGAGACGCAAGCCTTCTTGATGTATGTTCCCTTGGCCGCGACCGGTTTGGCCTTCTTGATGTGCGTCACAAAGGCCTTGATATTCTCAACCAGCTTCTTTGTTTCGAAACTCTGCTTGCCAACAACGGCATGAACGTTCCCGCCCGAATCGTTGCGGTACTCGATCTTGCCGGCGGCGAATTCCGCCACTGCGGTGGGAACATCGTCCGTGACCGTCCCGTTCTTGGGCGACGGCATTTTGCCCTGCGGACCCAGAATGCGGCCCAGCTTGCCCGCCTTGCCCATCACGCGCGGCGAAGCGACCGCGACGTCGAAGTCCATCCAACCGTCCGTGATCTTCTTGATCAGCTCGTCCGTGCCGGCCTCAATGGCGCCGGCGCCCTTGGCCGCCTCGATATCCTCATCGGCGCAGAAGGCGATCACCCTCTTTTGCTTGCCAACCCCGTGAGGCAAGGACAGCGACCCGCGGACCAACTGGTCCGCCTGCTTCGGATCGATGCCAAGCTGCATCACAAACTCGACCGTCTGGTCGAACTTTACGGACTTGAACGATTTGATCTTGTCAATCGCCGCGTCCAGACTCAGCGCCTCCTTGCTGACTTGCTCTGCCTCGTTCTTGTATCGCTTGCTCTTGGCCTTCATATCAACGCCGCCCAAACTCAATCTTGTCAGTCTTCAACTTCGATTCCCATGCTGCGCGCCGTGCCGCAGATGATCTTCGCAGCCTGGTCCAGATCGTACGCATTCAGATCGTTGAACTTTGTCTCAGCGATCTTGCGCACCTGCTCTTGCGTCACCTTGCCCACCTTCTCCTTGTTCGGCACGCCGCTGCCCTTGGCGACCTCGGCGGCCTCCTTCAGCAGCACCGCCGCCGGCGGGCTCTTGACCTCGAACGAGAAGCTCTTGTCGCCGTACACGGAGATCACCACCGGCACGGTCGTCCCGTTCAGGTCCCGCGTCCGCTCGTTGAACTGCGAGACGAACTGTCCGATGTTCACGCCGTGCTGGCCCAAAGCCGGGCCGATCGGCGGCGCGGGCGTCGCCTGCCCACCCGGCGCCTGCAATTTGATCTGAACTACAACTTCTTTCGCCATCTCACACCCTTGTGTTATCGCGCCCTGGCTCCGCAGCTATCCGCCGCGGCAACCTCGCACTTCGCTTACGCTAGACTTTCTCGATCTGCCAGTACTCAATATCGAGCGGCGTACTGCGCCCGAAAATCGTCACTATCACTTTCACGATCCCGCGCTCGGCATCGATGGAATCCACCGTGCCTTCGAAGTTCTCGAACGCGCCTTCGCGGATCTTAATATGGTCACCCTTCTGGAACTCAACCTTGATGCTCGGCGCCTCTTCCGGCTTCTCGGCGTCCAGCAGCATCTTCGCGACATCCGTGTCACGCATCGGCGTCGGCATCCCTTCGGTCCCGATGAAGTCCCCGACTCCACCGGTCCCCTTGATCATGAACCACGCCCCTTCCGGAACGCGGCCGTCTTCGGTCGCTTCCATTTCCATGAAAACGTATCCGGGATACAGCTTGCGCTTGTGCACGGTCTGTTTGCCGGCACGAATGCGCTTGATCTGCTCGGTCGGCACCTCAATGCGACCGATCACGTCGGTCAGGCCCTCTTGCGCCGTCTTGCGCTCCAGGGCCTCCTTGACCTGCATCTCTTTGTTTGCCGCGACTCTCAGTACGTACCAATGCATCACAACGCCTTCGGTTTATCAAGCCTAACGGACACCCTACCACGCTGCGACAACTACAACGCCGCCACGACCTCTTTCGGCACCAGAATTGCCTCGAACAGAATCTTGAAGACCAGGTCGGTAACACCGAGCAGGACCGCCATGGCGGCCACGACAACGATCACGACAACCGTCGAGACGACCACCTCGCGGCGGCTCGACCAGTTGACCTTCTTCAATTCGCCTTCGGCGTTGATCATGAAATCCGCCAAGGCGGCCTTGTTGAGAAGCCAGTAAATCAGCACCGCCAGGGCGGCGAACACGCACACCGGCACCAGCGAGATCACCCAAAGGTTCTCCACCATCGCGCCGAGCCGCTCGTAGAGCCGCCAACAGCCAAAGGCCACAATCGTCGCCACGACGAGTCCGCTGGTCACCCGCGTGTACTTGCCCTGACCGGGCTTGTAAATCTTTGTCAACATGGGCCGCTATCCTGTTAACGTCATCACTGGACGCGGCTCAGTTGCCACGCCATCCTGTTCATCAGGCCAGGAGGGAATCGAACCCCCAACCTTCGGTTTTGGAGACCGACGCTCTGCCTAATTGAGCTACTGGCCTATGCCCTGCAGAAACGTCCACGCCCTACTTGCGCCTCAGTTTGTGGACGGTATGCTGACGCTCGTGTTTGCAGTATTTCTTCAGCTCCAGCTTCGGGGCACCCTCAGCGACGCTGACATTCGTTCGGTAATTCCTCTGCCTGCAGGAAGTGCACTCCATCCAGACATTCTCTCTCTTGCTCTTCTTCTTAGCCATAACGTCTATTCCAATGCACTGCCTGAAGCGAACGCGACCCTGCGCCGCATCCGCCAGCTCAACCCCGCTCGCCCAACCCGGCCTAGCGGAGCTCAAGAGCCCTTGACGGACTCTCGCTTCTCACCCCAGAGGACTACTCAAGGATCTTCGTCACGACGCCCGCGCCAACGGTGCGGCCGCCTTCGCGGATGGCGAAGCGGAGGCCGTCCTCCATAGCGATCGGCGAGATGATCTCGACTTCCATCGTGATGTTGTCGCCGGGCATACACATCTCAGCCGGCTTGCCTTCTTCGCTGAGCAGGCCCAGGATCTGACCGGTGATGTCGGTCGTGCGGAAGTAGAACTGGGGCTTGTAGCCGGCGAAGAACGGTGTGTGTCGACCGCCTTCGTTCTGGCCCAGCACGTACACCTCGGCATGGAACTTCGTATGGGGCGTGATGCTGCCCGGGGCCGCGATGACCTGGCCGCGTTCGAGTTCCTTCTTCTCAACACCGCGAAGGAGGATACCGACATTGTCGCCGGCCTGACCTTCGTCGAGGGTCTTGTTGAACATCTCAACACCGGTGACGACCGTCTTGCGAACTTCCTTGGCCAGACCGACAATCTCGATCTCTTCGCCGACGCGAACGATACCACGCTCGACACGACCCGTGCCGACCGTGCCACGACCCTTGATGCTGAAGACGTCTTCGATCGGCATCAGGAACGTCTTGTCGACGTCACGCTCGGGCAGCGGGAAGTAGTCATCGACCGCCGCCATCAGCTCATCGATGCACGCGCAAGCGGCGTCGTCCTTGCCCTCGGACTCCATCGCCGCCAGGGCCGAACCCTTGACGATCGGAATGTCGTCGCCCGGGAACTCGAACTTGCTCAGCAATTCGCGAATTTCCAGCTCGACGAGGTCCAGCAGCTCCGGATCGTCCACCTGGTCGACCTTGTTCAGGAAGACCACGATGCTGGGCACGTTCACCTGGCGAGCCAGGAGGATGTGCTCGCGCGTCTGAGGCATCGGGCCGTCGCTGGCGGCGACGACCAGGATCGCACCGTCCATCTGGGCGGCACCGGTGATCATGTTCTTGATGTAGTCTGCGTGTCCCGGACAGTCCACGTGAGCGTAGTGACGATTGTCAGTCTCATACTCGACGTGAGCGGTGTTGATGGTAATGCCGCGTTCCTTCTCTTCGGGGGCGTTGTCGATCTCGTCGAACTTCCTGACGTTGCCATCGCCCGCCTTGGAAGCCAAGCGCATGGTGATCGCAGCGGTCAATGTGGTCTTACCGTGGTCGATATGACCGATCGTCCCGATATTGATGTGTGGTTTGGTCCGCTCAAACACTGCCTTAGCCATCTTAACTTAAACCTCCAATGTGCCTGGTTAGCGGTTATTCGCCGAGCTTGTTATCAAGATCAATACTCAACACTCACCGAGCGGCTTCACGCAGCCGACTCGACGACTCTCTATCCTTCGCAAGTCGTCACGACTTGACGTACATACATGGAGCTGCTGATGGGACTCGGACCCATGACCTCGTCCTTACCAAGGACGCGCTCTACCAACTGAGCTACAGCAGCAATTTCGATCGGCATCAGCTAAATGCTTTGCGTGCCGTCATTTAACACATCCCCAAGCCGCCTCACACTCCTCAGAAGACACACCCTCCTTGGAGGGCCCCTTCCGAGCCAACGGCTAAACCTGGAGGTACTTTCAGCACTTGCTGGATTATAAACCGATGAATATACTGGAGAGAAACCGCGAGTGCAAACACAAAAACGCAAAAAAACCTGAAAAACCTGTGCGGATGTCGCCTTGTCCCGACGCCACTGATCGGCAACCGTCCCGGGCCGCCTCTAGTTAGTCGCCTTGTCCTGATCAGCGGGTTTCTTGGCCTTGGCAAACGCCTCCCATTCCAACAGGAGTTCGCCCCATTGCGGCCGCGATTCTGGATCTTTCACCGCAACTTGGCGAAGCCGGCTGGTGACCGCATTCGGGTCTGCCCCTGGCGGCGGCTTCTGCAGGAAACCGCTGAGCGACTTGGCAACCGGACTGTCTGGAGCAAGGTCTCGCTCGCCGAGATATGCGCCGAACAGGGCCGCAGCCAATTCACCAGCGATGCCTGGGGACTTCAGGCAAATATCGAGCAATTGGGCGACCTCGGCATCTCTCTGAGGCCCATCGCCGATCGTGGCCGCCGCGAGAGCCAGGTATTCGGTTGCCCTCGCCGCGTTGTTGTCGCCTGCGTAGAGCGCCAGTAGCCTGGTCCTGATTCCACCGAGTTTCTTCGTGTCCTTCTGACCTTTCGCCTTCTGTTCGGCCAACGTCAGAAGGGAGATCATTCGTTCAGGGGCGAGGCCATTTGCACCGGTCGCCTGCTCGAATCGACTCAGCCAGGCATCCGTGACATCTATCCCGGACCGGTGGAAGACCTTAAGCATCGCTTGCCAGGCCGCCTCCCCTTCGCCTGCCGTGCCCAACTTCTTCGCCAGCCATTCCAGATCGTCCGGCCGGCCCACTTCGCCCGCCAAGTCGGTCAGCTTCCCGCGAATGGCCGCACTCGGATCACCAGGAAAACTCCCGCGCAACTTCTTTATTGCAGCGGCCTTATCGATATTGATCAGCCCGTCGATCGCCGCCAGGCGAACCGCCTCAAGCTCGTCTGTCAACGCCTGGTCGAAGACCGGGCCGTAGAGCTGAGCCGCCTGAGCCCGAACGTGTCCGACACTTCGCTCGGCACAGAGCACCGCCATAGCATTGAGAAGCTCCCCTCGCAATCCGTGATTGGTCGTCGGGCTCGTCTGACGATACCGATCAGCCAGCGCCGTCAAATAGGCCGTGCTCTCGGCCGCGTCCAGGCCGTCCTGCTCCAGAAGCTTGCGGATCACGTCGGCGCCGCTGCGGGCATACTGGGACTGAGGTTGTCGCAAAAACCGAATCGCCAGTTCAAGAGTCTGCTTTCTCACCGCGTCGGAGACCTTCACGGAAGACGTGGGCAGCGACGCGTAGTAGCATGCGTTCCCAAGCGCCACAAACAGACCGTGCCGAACTTCTGCATCCTTCTCGACCCCAAGCTGCGTCAGAAGCTTGCTCGTGGAATCCAGATCCCACATCAGAGTGAGAAGACTCGCGGTCCGCAAGCGAACCCGCTTGTCTCGATGCCCAACGAGCTTCAGAAGGTTCTTTTCGAGCTCAGGCGAGGGCTTGCCCTTCCCAGTCCCCTTCCGCAACTCCTCCAGTTTCCCCAAAGCCCACAGCTCCACACTTGCCTCCGGTGAGTCAAGTTGCTGGGCCAGGAACGCACTGCGGGCCTTCTCGTCGGCTTGTACGTCATACAGCTTGCCCAGAGCGGTGAGGTACTTCTGCTCCCACTGCGCCAGTGAAACCGAGAGATCGTCGATGCGACTCTCACGACTGGCCAGCCAGTTCCGCATGATCAGGGGATTCTTGAGAAAGGACTCGGGTCCCCGCTCCCGCATTGCCTTTTCCAGAGCGGCTACCCCGTTTGGGTCTTCCGGGACGGTCACGCCCAACATCATCAGGGCTTTGCGCGATTCAGCCGCCACCTGCGGCTTGGGCGACCCCACCAGCTCTACCAACCGGAAGATCGCCTGTTCGTCAGGCTGGTACTTCAGCGCCTTGACAGCGTTGGAGCGAGCAACGTCGGTGGCGTTGGGGTCTGTGAGGATACGCTCCAGATGTCCGCGAATGTCCCGATAGCTGAAGATCAGAAGCGATTCCGCGGCCAGTTCGGCCCGACAGGGGTCGTTTTCAGTGCTGAGAACGGACACAAGAGGTGCGATGAGTTCCTCCTCGTGCGCCACCTGTCTGCGATCCGCCCTGGCGATGATCAAGGCCTTGCAGATCGCCGCTTTGGACTCGGGATGCCCCTTATCTGCAAGGACATCCAGGAGTTCCTTGCGAGACTCTCCATTGTCCCCGAAAAGCAGGAGGGTCGCTGCGTCCAGACGCGTCTGCTCGTCCTTGCCCTCCAGGAGCAGCGTCTTGTTCGCTCTGACCTGCCTGTTCACCTGGGCCTTAGCGCTCTCATCGGCCGGTTTCGACGCCGCCTCCTTGGCTGCAACGGGTCGCAAAACACCCGTTATCAGCATTGCCAAGAGGATAAAGCGCCGTGCAGCGTCCATACGACCAACCTTCAGAAGACCCCTAATCGATTACATCGCCATAATAGGCTTATCAGCCGCAAAAAGTCAATTCTCTTGCCGGTATTTTCGCCCCTTTGCGACGAATCTGACAACAAAAACACCGCAACAAGCACGGCTCGACAGGCCAGCCCACAAGCATGCTCCCAATCGGCCCGTCACGGCCGTGGGTGAAACTGCTTGTGAATGTTCCTCAGACGCTCGTGATCGACATGCGTATAGATCTGCGTCGTACCGACATCCGCATGACCGAGCATCTCCTGCACACTCCTCAGATCCGCGCCGCCGTTCAGCAGGTGTGTCGCGAAGCAGTGGCGCAACGTGTGGACCGTCAAATTCCGGGGCATCCCTGCACGCAGAGCATACTTCTTAACAAGCCTCCATATTTCAATACGTGTCAAAGGTCTCCCGGTTCGGGATAGTAATAAATGGGTTTCCTGGTCAGACTTGGCGAGTTTGGCGCGCAGGCCAAGCAGGTATTCGCGCGTCATCCGGATCGCCATCCGCCCCATCGGAACGACACGCTCTTTCCGGCCCTTTCCAAGACACCTGACATACCCGATATCGCAGTTAATATCGGATGTTTTGAGGTCGGCCATCTCGCTGGCCCGCATACCAGTAGCGTAGAGCAGCTCGAGCATCGCTCGGTCTCGCAGATAGAACTGCTCCTCAGGCTGGGGAGCGTCCAGGAGTTTGGCTACCTGTCGCTCGTTGCAGACGACCGGCAGTTTCTGCCAGGTCTTGGGCATTTCCAGGACCGCGGCACCGTCGTCGTCGATAAGGTCTGTCAACTTGGCGAAACGTAAGAGCATGCGAATGGCCACCAGTGCTCTCTTGGCCGAACTCTCGCACTTCTGGCGACGCCCCTCCTGACGAATGTACTCGCGGACGAAGTGCGGCTCAACCTTCTCGATCCGGTCAACGCCGTTCTCGTCGCAGAATTCGCAGAATTGCCTCAAATCGCGTCCATAAGCCAGGATGGTGTTGTGTGAAAGCCCCGCCTCAACCACGAGATAGTCCAGGAAGTCGATAACCGTAGGCCCCAGCGACAGAGCCCGGAGTGCGTTAACGATTGCTTGTCTCTGCGTCGCAGACATTGAAAGCGCCCATTCCACCTAGATGATCCATTCCTACAAGGAGGTATCGACCCACGGGCAGCACCACCTTTAGTCCGCCTGTACGGCCGTGGGCATAAACCTCCCACGACACTAGCAAACGGGGTCTTTTCGCGCGGCATTGCAGTGAGTATACTAAATCATCGCGGGCTTGATCGGCATCCAGAAGCGTAGCCCGCAGCCGAGTCAACAGAAGGGAAGAGGAAGAGACCAATGCACTATCGAAGCTCAACGCGTCGAAGCTTCCTGCGCAGAACCCTGGAATACACCGCCGTTGCCCTCGGAGCGGCGCCGCTGGCCCGAGGAAACGACGGGAATGCCCTTCCACCAGTTCGAGCCATCACCCGGGGCCCCCGATACCACTGGTTCGCCTACTACGACAAACTCCAGTTTGACCCAACGGGCCGCTACGCGCTGGGGATGGAGGTGGACTTCGAGCATCGCTCTCCCAGGCCAGACGACGTCATCAAGATCGGTATGGTCGATCTTAGAGACGGCGACCGGTGGATCGAGTTGGGCCAGACAAAGGCGTGGTGCTGGCAACAGGGTTGCATGCTGCAGTGGCGTCCCGGCTCGAGTTCGGAAGTCCTATGGAACGACCGGCAGGGCGACCGATTCGTCTGCCACATCCTTGATGTGAAGAGCCAACGCAAGCGCACCGTGCCCTTCCCGGTCTACAGCGTCAGTCCGGATGGGAGAACGGCCGTAGCAGCGGATTTCCGCAGGATTCAGTATATGCGACCCGGTTATGGATATGCTGGACTCGAAGATCCGTTCCGAAAGGAGCGCATCCCGAGGGACAGCGGGATCTGGCGTGTGGACCTCGAAACGGGCGAAGCCGAACTGATCATCTCCATCGCCGAGGTTGCCGCGATTGCATATCCCCACGGCGACCTGTCCGAGGCGACCCACTACTTCAATCACCTGCTATTCAACACTGATGGCTCGCGGTTCATCTTCCTGCATCGCTGGCGCGGTGAAAAAGGCCGCCCGGGCTTCCGAACGCGCATGCTCACGGCGTCCCCAGATGGCAAGGATATCGCGGTTGTAGACGACAACGGCATGACCTCTCATTTCATCTGGCGCGATCCGGCGCACATCCTCGCTTACTCGGACCAAAAGCCACACGGGCGCGGATTCTACCTGTTCAAAGACCGTACGCGGGATTTCGAACTAATCGGCGGCGACGTGATGAGGCGCGACGGGCATTGCTCGTACTTGCCCGGCAATCAGTGGATCCTCAACGACGGCTACCCAGATCGCAACCGCAACCAGACGCCTTATCTCTATCATGTTAAGACGGGGCGCAAAGCAGAGCTCGGGCACTTCTACCAACCACCCAAGTACAAGGGCGAGTGGCGCGTGGACACGCATCCGCGCTTCAGCCCCGACGGGCGCAGCATCGTCATCGACTCGCCGCACGCGGGCAACGGCCGGCAGATGTACCTGATCGACATCAGCGCCATCGTGGCTTGACGACCGACGGCCCCGAGTGTGACATATGAAAAGGTTTCTGGCCGACGCGCGATGCTCATGCTTGAGGTATGCGAGTGATGGGCATATAATCGCCCGCGTTTGAAGCAATCATGGTGAACGGATATGCCTAGACGTGGAAGTTACAACCTGGTGTGGCTTGTGGGCGGCCTGCTGCTCCTGGCCGGATGCGCGCAATCTCAACGTGTCGAACCGGAGCAATCGTCTCTGCGCCTTTCGGATGTTGACATGGCCGGCGCCATGCACGCAACCGAAACCGCCCTGCGGAAGATGCACTTCGTCATCGAAAAGGCCGACCCCGTTCGCGGAGTCGTCCGGACCAAACCGCTGAGCGGCGCTCAGTTCTTCGAAGCCTGGCGATCGGACAATGTCGGGTTGGCCCAGATAGCCGAGGCCAATATCCACACGATTCGCCGGACGGTGGAGCTTCATCTCGAACCACACGCCGGGCAAGTGCGTCTGACATGCGCCGTTCGCGTACAGCGTTTGAGCCTTCCGGAAAACGAGGTAGCGAGCGTCTCGCAGGCCTACAGAATGTACTCCAAGAGCACGCCCACCCTGCAGCGCTTGGAGTTGGAGCCCGCCCAGAAAGAACGCCTGGCCTGGATCGATCTGGGCGAGGACACGGCGCTGGCGACCAGAATCCTCAAGCGAATCGCCCAGGAAATCTAGCAACAAGAGGAAAGACTGAGCTCTATGAGAATTCTCGTTTGTGGGGGCGCCGGGTACATCGGCAGCAATATGACGGCGTTGTTGGCCCGTGAGGGGCACGAACCGGTCGTCTTCGACAATCTCAGCAAGGGTCACCGATCCGCCGTGAAGGACGCCGAATTCGTCCAGGGCGACCTGGCCGACTACGAGTTGCTCACCGAAACCCTGAAGACGAAGCGGATCGAAGCGGTCATGCACTTCGCCGCCTGGATCGAAGTGGGCGAGTCGGTGCAGGAACCGCTGAAGTACTATCAGAACAATCTCTCGAACACACAGAACCTGCTTTCGGCCATGGAAGCGTCGAATGTCGGCAAATTCGTCTTCAGCAGCACCGCCGCAGTGTACGGCATGCCCGAAACCGTTCCGATCACGGAGGAGATGCCCAAGGCCCCGATCAACCCGTACGGCCAGAGCAAGTGGGCGGTCGAGCAGATGTGCCAGTATCAGGGCCAGACGGGGCGGTTGAACTACGCGGCGTTGCGCTATTTCAATGCGTGTGGCGCCGGTGACAACGGCGCTCGCGGGGAAGACCATCGTCCCGAATCACATCTGATCCCGCTGACCATTCAGGCCGCACTGGGCCAGCGAGCGGACATCAAGATCTTTGGCAGCGATTACGACACGCCGGACGGGACTTGCGTCCGCGATTACATCCATATCGACGACCTGTGCCGCGCGCACCTGCTGGCGCTGAACAAGCTGGGCGACACTCCTGAGCAGGTGTACAACCTCGGGAACGGCCAGGGCTACTCCGTCAGAGAAGTCATCGAAACGGTCAGACGCGTCTCGGGCAAGGATTTCAGCGTGGTGGAGACGGATCGGCGACCAGGCGATCCGGCCGTTCTGACATCGGACGCCTCCAAGGCCAAGACCGTTTTGGGCTGGAGCCCCGAGAAGCCCGAGTTGGAGACAATGGTGGAGACCGCCTGGAAATGGCACAGCGACCACCCGGACGGGTACGCGGATTGATCCAGCATCGGTGCCGAATACTGGCAACGATGGCCACCAGCCCATCAGCCTTGCAGGGACGAACTCTTGAGCAATTCTCTGCCCAGCCCCGCCGCGCCTGTGATGCCCGCGTCTTCTCCGAGCGAAGAGAAAACGATCTCAAGGGGCTCTTTCTTCATGGTCCAGATCTGCTCATCGAAGTAGTGACGAATGCGGTCCAGCAGCACCTGACCGGCTGCGATCATGCCGCCGGCAAAGACAATCCTGCACGGCTCGAGCACGTGCAACAGACTGACGCAGAGCATGCCCAACGCCCGGGCGGTCTCATCGGTGATCCGCTCAGCCAGCGCATCGCCCTTTTGTCTATGCTGCCAGACATCTTCACAAGTGATCCCGCCGTTGCGATTCAGTAGCGCCTCGAGACTCGAAGCCTCGCCGGCCTCCAGAGCCTCCTTCGCCCGCTCGGCAGTCCAACTCGCCGAGGCGTAGGCCTCCACACAGCCATGCTGCCCACAGCCGCAGAGCCGACCGTCCGGAACGATGATGATGTGTCCGATTTCGGCGCTGTTGCCCCCGCACCCGTGGATGAGTCGCCCGCCGGAGATAATGCCCCCGCCAACGCCGGTACCCAGTGTGACGAAGATCATATCACTGACGCCCTTTCCCGCCCCGGCGGTGAATTCGCCCCAGCAGGCGACGTTGGCGTCGTTGTCGAACGCCACGGGACAGTTCAGTCTTGTGCTGAGCATCTGCCGAATGGGTGTGTTCCGAAAGGGTAGATTGGCGGCGTTGATGATAATGCCGTTCTGGTAGTCCGCTGGACCCGGAGTGCCGATCCCCGCTGCGACGATGGACTCGGCCGATCCGCCAACGTCGTGAACGAGTTGCTCGCTCGCGGCTGCAATCCGTTCGACAGCCGCTTCGGCTCCCTGGTCGGCGTGGGTCGTGACAGAGGTGTGGTCGATCAACTGCAACTGCAAATCGAAACAGCCGATCTTAACGTTGGTGGCGCCGAAATCCACTCCGATCAACATCTGGCCCATTCGGTCCTCCTTCTGATCTGCGTTGGCTCCCGTCTGCCCGGGACACCTACCGGAGACACGTCTATGGTAATCCCATGTTGCCGCTACGCCTGTTTGTACCACCTTCTACCGGGGTCAGCCGTGCGATCACCTCTAAATCCATCGCCGAACTGTTCCCCACGGCATAATTCGGTCTCATAGACCTGAATAGCCGCCCTCGGCTGAACGCATCCTCCGATTCCGCACAAATCAAGACCGCCGTTGGCTAACGATACGTAAACAAACCACCGGGGAAAGTCAAGGGAAAACGCTCGCCTGCGTGACATCGTATTCGGCCTCTCGCAAGCCGATGTCACCCGGCCGGGACACCTGAAAGAATGTCCCGGCCGGTCTCATTCCGCAACAACTAGCCTTCGAATTCGTTGCCCACCTTGCGGGCGCGAACCGGATGGTCCAAATCGATGCCCAGGAAGACACCGACCTCAACCAGCAGGTTCCAGCCGGCCGCTAGATAGACATAGTTGGTCAGCTCGCCGACATCCGGAATCTTGATCGTCGGGAAGATCGTGTCCTCGTCGGATACGGCGAAGACCTTCAGCCCAACACCGTCGGCCAGCGTCTCCTTGATCTTGTCCAGTTCAGCGGCGAACGGGTTGATCAGGATCACCACATCGTCCGCATTCATAACTTCCTCGACACCGTGAACCGCGTAGGTGCCTTCGAGGAAATCGCTCTTCTTGCGCGTGATCTCGTTCGTCTTGAGGGTCAGTTCCTCGGCGACGCCGTCGTTCTTACCGGCGAAGTAGATTGTCCCGGCGTTGGCGATCGCCTTGGTGATCTCGGGATCGATCTCCAGGGTCAGCGCCGCTTCGACCGCGTCGGCCAGCTCGGCCAGCTTGGGCGCCAGGGTGCCGCCCTGCAACTGAGCGAGCATCTCCGCGTAGAACAGCGCCTGCTCCTCGACGCTCTTGGTCGCCGCGACCGCGTCTTCTTTGCCGCAACTGAGCACGAAGGCCTGCTCGCTGATCGACTCTAGCTTCGTGTCCTTGTTGGCGGTCAGGCCGTAGCGATGGGCGTGGTTCGTCTTGACCAGCCGATCAAACAGCCAGACCACTTCCTTGGTCTGCCCGCTGTTGGAGGCGCCGAACACGACGAAATCGGTCAGGTCATACTCGCCCGCCTGACGGCCGCCTTCGGTCGCCATGTTCAGATCCAGCCCGCTGCGCAGGGCGGTGTACATGGCGTTCTTGGCCGGGAAGATCCGGCTTGACCCTTCGCCGGTCATGAAGAGTTTGCCCTTCTCCTTGATCGCCGCGATGACGGCCTCGGCGCCTTCGAGTTTGAAGTTCCGCAGGATATCGGGCGTCTCCAGCATTTCTTTGCACAGGGCAAACGTCGCGTATTTTTCGCTCGTGTTCATCAATACATCTCCTTGGGACTCGCTGATGGACTATACGGAATACTTTTCACAAGCCAGGCGGGTGTAGGCCGGCAGCTCGCCAACCAGAGGTCGGACGTAATCCAGGAACGCGTCTGTGACGAAACTCCCGTCGGCGGTGAGATACTCATCGGGCATGGGCTTGGCGCGAACCGCCACGTCGGCCAGAGGCGCCGTGCCGGTCGTGCACTCGTACGGATCGCTGGAGGTTCGCTCCAACGTGACCATCAGCCCCGTCTTGCCCTGGCCGGCCAGTTCCACCGCGGCCCGGCCGCACATGTGGGCTTCGTCGATGTCACGCTGAACGGCGCGATCGGCCGCACACATCGGCAGCGACTCGGTGATCTGGAATTCACCGCGCCAGCCGAATTCGTTCGAGATCATCCCGTGCAGCACCATCGCGACACTGGCCCCGCCCATGGCGCCGAATTCGACGTTGTTGAACTTGTCACTCGTCTCCGAAGCCGAAACGGGTCGACCGTCGCCGTAGGTGATGCCCTCCCCGCAAACAACCGAGACGAAGCCGTACTTGTCATAGCAGGCCTTGACATTGGCCAGGAAGGTCTCCTTGACGAAGGGCTTCTCGGGCAAGCAAAGGATGTGCGGCGCGTCGGATTCGCACGTCTTGGCCAGCGCCGTTGCGGCCGCGAGCCATCCGGCTTCGCGCCCGATCGCCTGGAAGACCACGTACTGATCGACCTTCTGCATGTCCCGCGCCAACACGCCCGCCTGCTGAACCGAAAGCGTCATGTAGCGAGCGGCACTGGCGAAGCCCGGCGTGTGGTCGGTGCCAAAGAGGTCATTGTCGACCGTCTTGGGAACGCCCATGCCAATCATCTCGTGTCCATTCTGGCGGGCATAGGCCTCGACCCGATGGATCGTGTCCATCGTGTCGTTTCCACCGATCAGGAACAGATAGCGAATGTTGTACTTCTGGAGCAGAGCCAGAACCTTGGGCAGGTCGTCCTCGGTCAGCTTGTGTCGACACGACCCCAGCGCACTGGAGGGCGTCGTCTTCAGCGCGGTGATCACGTCCGCCGACTCGGCGCCCAGATCGATGACGTTCTCAGCCATGAATCCTTCAATGCCGTACCGCATGCCCAGCACCCGCTCGATGCCCTCACAAGACCGGGCCGCCTCGACGATCCCCGCCAGTGAAGCATTGATCACGGAGGTCGGGCCTCCCGATTGTCCCACGATTGCATTGCCGCTCAGCACGTTACGTACCTCCAATCAAAATGTGGATCCGCCTGCGTAGCGCGTCCGCTTCCCAGCAGAGCACCCGAGCCTACGCCAGGTCCGATGCGACCCAGCGGATCATATTCGTAAACAGCCTAGTGTAATCGGAACCGACCTCGACAGCCGGTCCGTTCGGCGCCTGCGCCTCGATCCTGTCTGGGCCCCAGTCGACCAGCCCGCCGACCCAGTGGGGCGCCACATCGCTGGCAAACGCCGCGACGTTGCCCTGCCCGAACCGCCCTACAACGAGCAATGGAAAGGTCTTTTGCGGCCTAAATTCCACCCGATCTCCCGTGCGGCTCGCCCCGAACATCTCTACGGAGAGAACCGTGATCCCCTGCGGCTTGGCCTGCAAGGCGTTGAAGCCACCGACCACCGGCGCATTGACGTCGAAGGGCAGATCCCGGACGATCGGATGGTCCAGATCCCGCACGACGACACAAGGCCCGGAGTTGTTCAGGCGATCGTCGCTCTCCTGCATCGCCACGGGCAAGACGTCCGCCAGAGGCGTCGTTCCGTAGTCGCCCCCCAGGCCGGTGAAGGACTCCCAACCACCAATCATCAGCAATCCCATCCCGCCCTGAACCACCTCGACAAGACGCTGAGTCTGCGTTTCGGTGAGGTTCGCCGAGGGATAATCGCTGAGAATAACCGCGCCGTATCGGGCGTCCAACCAGGCGTCGGAGAACGCCTCGTCCGAGGCGTGGTAGTCGAACGCAATGCCGCTGTGGGTCATCACACCGGCCAGATAGCTCGCTGCGCCATCCAGCGAGGTATCACCCAGATAGAGTACTCGTGGAGCCATTGTTGCTTTCCTCAAGCCGCTCTGTTGCAACGGCTACGGAGGTTCTTGTGCACTTTCGGCGTCAGAATGCGCCGCCCTCAGACATGAAGGTTCCGCCCATGTCCAGACTCTGCCGAGGCATGATAGCGACGGGCCGATGGGCCGTCAAGCATCCTCAACGGATTTGGCGAGAGCCAGAAACCGAGCATTGCCAAGGCGGGACCAGGCATGCTAAACTAGCGCGATTCTGACGGTATCACAAGCAATGAATCGCCCCCGGACGCTACAATCGGGCCTGTTGGCCCAACCCCGGAGGCCAGAGGAGATCGGCTCATGAAGGAAGTCAGTCGTCAGGTCAGGCAGTTCCTGGGACAGCACGGCATGTATCACGAAGACATTAGCCTGCAGGAGACCTGCGATGTCTTTCTCGACGAGATGAGCAAGGGCCTGGCGGGCCAGGACAGCTCTCTGGCTATGCTTCCGACGTACCTGGAGATCGAGCGGGAGTTGCCCCGCGACAAGCCGGTTATCGTAATGGACGCCGGCGGAACGAACTTCCGCGTCGCGACCGTCCGGTTCCAGGAGCAGGCAGCGCCCGAGATCGCCGACTTCCAGATCTTCCCCATGCCGGGGATCAAGGAGGAAGCGAGCAAGGCGGAATTCTTCGGCACCATGGCCGGCTACGTCGCGGACGTCATCGACAAGAGCTCGAATGTCGGCTTCTGCTTCTCCTTCCCGGCTGAGATGTTCCCCAGCAAAGACGGGCGCGTCCTCTACTTCCCCAAGGAGATCAAGGCCAAGGAAGTCGTCGGCCAGATGATCGGCGAGGGCATGAACGAGGCGCTCAGCCAGGCGACGAACGCCGATCCGAAGCAAATGGTTCTGCTCAATGACACGGTCGCCACGCTGCTGGCGGGTCGCGGCACGTCCTCGGGGCGCAACTACGAGAGCTTCATTGGCTTCATCCTCGGCACTGGCACGAACACGGCCTACGTGGAGCAGAACGCCAATATCACCAAGGCCAAAGACCTGGACACAGCCAAGAGCCAGATCATCAACGTGGAATCCGGCGGGTTCGGCAAAGCCCCGCGGGGTGAAATCGACAAGGCCTTCGACGCCCAGTCCACCAGCCCGGGAGTGCATGTCTTCGAGAAGATGATCTCGGGAGCCTACCTGGGACCGATCTGTTTCGCCGCCCTTCAGACGACTGCGAAGGAAGGTCTGTTCTCTCCGGGTGTCGCCGAGAAACTGCTCGGACTCGAAGAGACCAGCAGCAAGGACATCAGCGATTTCATGAGTACGCCCGAGAGCGGCGACAATCCACTGGCCGTCGCGATGGCTGACGCCTCGACCGAGGAGACAGCCAAGCTGTACTATTTGGTCGACGCCCTCATCGAGCGAGCCGCCAAACTGACAGCGGCCAACCTCTCCTCAGCCGCCATGAAGTCCGGCAAGGGGTACAATCCCTGCCGGCCCGTGTGCATCGTCGCCGAGGGGACGACGTTCTACCACCTCAAATCGCTGCGTCAGAAGACCGAGTATTACCTCAAGCAATACCTGGTGGACCAGAAGGGCATCTATTACGAGGTCGTGAACGTGGAAAACGCCACGCTGATCGGAGCCGCCATCGCGGGTCTGACCAACTGAGTGGGACCAGGAGACAAACGGGGGGCAGCGTGATCATTTGACAAAGCCCAGACAACACCTATAGAGACGTCGGGGGATTCCCCCAATCGCTATCGAAGGGACGGACCATGCTGAAGGTCTTCCCTGATCGAATTACCCGAACACAGAAGGAATACCGATGAAGAAAGACAAGATCCAATTCGTACGTTTGGTGGGCAATGAGCGACGGGTCGGGGGCCGCCTGTCCGAGGTGTCTCGTCACTGGCAAGGGGAGAAAGAGCGTTTCCTCTTCGTCAGTCCGCACGATGACGACGCGGTCTTGGGCGCGGGCCTGATGATCCAGTTGGCCAAACGGGAGAAGGTCCCCGTCCACATCCTGGTGGCCACCGACGGCAGCATGGGCTATTGCAGCCCGGAAGAGAAGTCCACTATCGCCGAGATCCGCCGTAAGGAGACATTCGCGTGTTATCAGGCGCTGGGCGTCCCCAAGAAGAACATCGTCTGGACGGGTTTCCCCGACTGCCGGCTCAACAGCTATCGCGGGCGGACTCCCACGGACGACACCACGCCCCCGGCCGTGGCCGGTCATATCGGCCTGCAGAACAGCTTCACCTACTGGCTGCGTCAGATCCGACCCACCCAGTGCTTCGTACCGACCTTCAATGACCTGCACCCGGATCATCAGATCGTCTACAATGAGTTCATGATCAGTCTGTTCCACGCAAGCGGCGACATCTGGCCCGAGTTGGGCGAACCGCTGGAAAAGGTCCCGTATGTGAGCACTTACGCCGTCTACTGCGATTTCCTCGCGCCGCCCACGCTGCAGATGCGCACGCCGGATTCGTACATGGAGAAGAAGCTCAATGCCATCGGCGAGTTCCGCTCGCAGAAGCAGATCTCCTCGCTGATCGAGAACGTGCGTCACTTCGGACCTGAAGAGTACATCCGGTCGCTCGACTTCAAGCTCTACCGTCCGACGGACTATCGAAACATGTTCGAGAAGAAGGAAGAACTCCAGCTTATGCCCTAGTGCTTTGTCGCCTGCTACACGACGATTGTCATCCTGAGCGGAAGCGAAGGATCTGGCCCTCGCACGTCTCTTCCGATGCGATGCTGGTTTTCTTTCGCCGCCCAGATGCTTCACTTCGTTCAGCATGACACGCTGCCAATGAACTGAGATAGAACCCTAGAGTGGCGTATACATCTGAGAGACTGAGTCACCACTTGGTGTGGAAGCATGGACGAAGAGCAACGTACCATCCTGACAAGCGTTGAGAAGGTCGCCGTTGAGGCGTCCCCTTTCGACGTGCTGTATCCACCGGCTGAGAAGATCCCGACGATCGTCGTGGAGAGCTTCCCGGCCCTGGGCAAGCTGGCCGCCATGCGGTTTCTGGAATGGGTCCAGCACCATCCGGAGGGCGTGATCTCTTTGCCCACGGGTAAGAGCCCTGAACACTTCATCAGATGGGTGCAGCGGCTGCTCGGAGATTGGGACAGCCCGGGAACGCAGAAGATCCTCGAACAGGCGGGCATCGACGGGACCATCAAACCCGTCATGTCCGGCCTGCACTTCGTCCAGATCGACGAGTTCTATCCCCTGGATTCGGCGCAGCAGAACAGCTTCAATCACTACGTGAAGCACTTCTATATCGACGGATTCGGCCTCGATCCGGACAAGGCGCTGCTCATCGATTCGTCGGCGATTGGCCTGCGTCCCAACGAGACGCTCGCCAACGTGTGGCCCGACAACCACGTGGATTTGACGCTGCGCTATCGCCCCAGCCGCACAAATCTCGAGCACCGCCAGAAGAAACTTCTCGAGGATATCGATCAGTGGTGCATGGAATACGAGCAACGGATTCGTCGACTGGGCGGGATCGGATTCTTCCTCGGTGGGATCGGCCCGGACGGGCACATCGGATTCAACATCAAGGGCTCCGATCACAACTCCACGACGCGGCTGTGCCCGACCAACTACGAAACGCAGGCGGCCGCGGCCGGTGACCTGGGCGGAATCGAAATGGCCCGGGAGTGCTTGGTGATCACGATCGGCCTTAGAACCATCACCCGCAAGCCCGAATGCACCGCGATCGTCATCGCCGCCGGCCAGGCCAAGGCGCACTTGACCGCCCAGGCCATCCAGGCCGACGATCACATCAACACCCCCGCCAGTTGCCTCCAGAACCTGCCCCACGCACGCTTCTACATCACCCAAGGCGCCGCGGCTGAACTGGCGGGTCGGCAGGTCGAGATCCTCAAGCGAGCGTCCGCCATCACGGACGCCGACGTCGAGAAGGCCCTGACCGCCCTGGCTGCTCGGCGGAACAAGCGACTGGTGGACCTGACCGACGACGATTGCCTGGGCGACCCCCTGGCTTCAACCGTCCTCCAGCGTCGCCCTGAGTCGCTGGATGCCTTAGCGAGAATGGTGCGCGATCAGCTCGTAACCAAGATCGAGAACGGCCTGCGCGTCTACAAGAACAAGCGTTTCCTGCACACGGAACCCCACCACGATGATGTCATGCTGGGCTACTTCGCCCAGGTCGTGCGCCATTTCCGCCGCATGACCAACGAACACCATTTCGTCACGCTTACCAGCGGCTTCACCGCCGTGACCAATGCGTTCATGCGGAGCCAACTCGCCGATCTCCGCCGGTTCCTCGACACCGAGGAATTCCAGGAGCTAATCGCTCAGGGCTACTTCGCCCAGAACAACGTAATCGATCGCAACCGCGACGTATGGCAATACCTGGACGGCGTCGCGGGACAGAGCGAATACGACAAGGCGGACGGCTGCGCCCGGCGCCTGCTGCGGAACCTCATCGAACTATTTGGAGACGACCTGCTGCCCAACGTCGACCAGAAGATCGCTGAACTCGAGAGCTATCTTGAGGCGGCCTACCCCGGCAAGAAAGACCCCGAGCACATTCAGAAGCTCAAGGGCATGTCTCGCGAGTGGGAGGCCGAGTGCCTCTGGGGCTACTACGGCTGGCAATGCCAGAATGTACGCCATCTGCGCTTGGGATTCTATACCGGGGACATCTTCACCAAGGAACCGACGCTGGACCAGGATGTCCCGCCCATCGTCGCGGAACTCGAGCGGATCGATCCCGACATGATCACGGTTGCGTTCGATCCGGAAGCCAGCGGGCCGGACACCCACTACAAGGTTATGCAAGCTTTGGCTGAGGCGATCCGCCTGCATTTGAAGACGCACGACAAGACCGATCTGAAGATCTGGGGCTATCGCAACGTCTGGTTCCGGTTCGATCCGTCGGAAGCGAATGTCTTTGCGCCTGTGACGCTGGCGATGTTCTCGATCATGCACGACGCGTTCGTCAACTCGTTCATCACCCAGAAGGCGGCATCGTTCCCGAGCCCTGAGCATGATGGGCCCTTCTCGCAGCTGGCCCAGCGCATTCAGGTCGAGCAGTACCGCAAGATCAAGACGTGCCTCGGACGCGAATGGTTCCACAACCACCCCAGCGCCCTGATCCGCGCCACCCGCGGCTTCGTCTTCCTGCGCGAGATGTCGCCCGAGCAGTTCTTCACCTCCTGCCGCGAGCTGCGCCAGTCCATCGAGAACCGCTAGGCGTAGGGGACACGCCCCCCACGAGTATTCCGCCAGGAAGCACCTGACATCCTCAATAATAACGCTTGACAGGATTAACGCGACGCGTTATTATTAGACTATGATCAGGAGCTTCGCGGACAAAGAGACCGAAAGGCTATTCGAGCGGCAGCCATCGCGTAAGATCCCGACCCAGATTCAACGAATGGCGCGCCGCAGGCTCGAGGTATTGGACGCCGCCGAAACACTGTCGGATCTGCGCGTGCCGCCCTCCAATCATCTGGAAAAGCTGCTCGGCAACCGCGCGGGCCAGCACAGTATTCGCATCAACAATCAATGGCGTATCTGCTTTCGCGGGAAAGAGGGTAACGCCTACAACGTCGAGATAGTGGATTACCACGGGTAGGTGTTTATGGCGACGAAGAAACTGGCTCCCATTCACCCGGGTGAGATTCTCCTGGAGGAGTTCCTCAAGCCCATGGCTCTCAGTCAGTATCGTCTGGCGAAGGAGATCAGCGTTCCCGCCCGGCGGATCAACGAGATCGTGCATGGCAAGCGTTCCATCAGCCCCGATACCGCTCTTAGGCTGTCGCGCTACTTCGGCTTGTCCGAGCGCTTCTGGCTCAACCTCCAATCGCGCTACGACCTGGAGATCGAAAAGGACCGCCTCCACGGCCGCCTCGAGAAGGAAGTCCTTGTTCATACCTCCGTCTCATAGGTGGGACTGGCCGTCACCGTCTTTCGCGAAATCATTGGTGCAGCGAGAGAATCCCGACTCCCTGCCACAACCTTCCGCGAATGGAAACAACAGCCGGCCTGCCCGGAAAACGACTCTTCCCGATGCGTCTCCCTGGCGCGATCCAATCGCCACTTGAGCAGACGAACGGACACTCCTTCTGCGCCGTGACGATGACGCTCGTCCAAGCAGATCGCAGGGCTCTGCTCAGCGCGTCAGACCGATGCGCGCCGTCAGGGGGAAATGGTCGGAGGGGTAGCGGCCGTCCTTGTTGTCGTGGAGGATCGCGGCTTCCAGGACCTTGGTCCCGGGCAAGACGAAGATGTAGTCGATCTTCGCACCCGAACGTTCGCCCTTGAATCCGTTGAAGGTGCCGACAGGGCTTGCCGTCGGGTGCAGGACACGGAACGTGTCGACCAGCGGAACGGGATTCTTAGCGAAACGCTTGTCATCCGTGTTCCCCTCGATCTCGCCCGTCAGATAGCGAATGGCGGGGTTGGACTCGCCCGCGTTGAAGTCCCCTGTGACAATCACCGGGTCCGAATGCTTGCGATCGGCAATGCGCTGGGCGAGCAGAACCATGCTCTTCTCGCGGGAGAACTGGGAACGGTGGTCGAGGTGAACGTTGAACAGGTAGAACGCCTTGCCCGACTTCTTCTGAATGAAGCGCGCCCACGTGCAGATACGCGTGCAAGCATTGCCCCAGGTGATCGACCCGGGCGCGTCCGGCGTGTCGGACAGCCAGAACGTGCCCGAATCAGTGACATTCAGTCGATCCGCTCGGAATATGATCGCACTGTACTCGCCCTGGGTCTTGCCGTCGTCGCGACCGACCCCGATGACGGCGTGGTTGGGAACTGCCGCGCAAATCTGCTCGATCTGGAAATGTAGCGCCTCCTGCAAACCGACCGCGTCACAATCGTGCCGTCGAATCACATCATAGACCAACTCGTGCCGCTTTTCCCAGTGGTTCGCGCCGTCGTTGGCGGTGCCGTAGCGAATGTTGAAAGTCATGATCGACACTTCGCCAGGCGCCGCGCACACGGCATTGGGGACGAGCATGGTCAGGACGGCCAGCAAAGCCAGGAACAGCATGCGGTGTGAGTACATGGACTCCTCCATCGAATGGGGTGGTTGCTACTTCTCCAGGCTCAATCGCTTCTGTTCATCCGTCAGCGACTCGTTCAGTGCGCCGGAGCGAAAACCCTGCAGATCCAACGCCACGAACCGAAAGCCCAGCGATTTCAATTTCTCAACAACAGACGAGCGCACCGGATCGGCGGCGATCTTGCCGATTTCCTCCGCCGGGACCTCGATCCGCGCCACGTTGTCATGATGGCGAACGCGGAACTCGACAAAACCCAACTCGCGCAGAAACGTTTCGGCCTGGTCGACTTGCTTGAGCCGTTGGGCCGTGACTTCCAGGCCATAACTGATGCGCGACGCCAGACAGGGAGAAGACGGAATATCGGCCGTCGGCAACCCGAGCGCCCGACTCAGCTCGCGAATATCGTTCTTGGTCAACTCCGCCTCCGCCAACGGCGACCGCACGCCGAAATTCGCCAGCGCTCGATTGCCCGGCCGGAAATCGTCCAGATCGTCGTAGTTGGTCCCGAAGACCACATGCCGATAGCCGCCCTGCTCGGCGATCTCCAGCAATGTCCGGCAGAGGTGGGACTTGCAGTGGAAACAGCGATCTGCCTGGTTGACCACGAAATTCGGGTCCTCCAGCTCGTCCGTGTCGACGGTGCGCAGTTCCACACCGATATCCTCCGCAAGAGAGGCGGCCCGTTCCACCTGATGGCCTGGCTCCGAATCACCGGCACTGATACAAGCCAGAACATCGTCGGAACCGAGCGTATCGACGGCCGCTCTCAGGAGGAAAGCACTGTCCACACCGCCGGAATAAGCAACCACGACCTTGCCCAGGTCCTTCAGGATCGCTTGCAGCTTCTGATTTTTCTGTTCCAGATTCATGGGTGCCTATACGTAGGTCGCCGCCTCGGCGATCGCTCTTTCCAACAATTCTTCGACGCCCAGTTGCTGCGCGGTCTCGGCCAGATACCGCGAATCCAGCGTCTGTCCCTGGATCGCTAGCACACCCAGAATATCATCCCACTGGTTGTCAGAGAACCCGTCAGACTCATTGAGACGGCGCAGTTTCAGTAGAATCACGTCCTCGGGCGAGACGAAACACAAATCGCTCTCGGGCGACTCGCCCAGGCGCACCATCTTGCTGCGCACCAGCATTTGCCGCTCGAAATCGCTCGGCCCCAGCAGAAAGATGTCGATTTTGAAGGCCGTCTCGAGATGGACAATATTGAAGCTGCCGCAACAACTCAGCGCCTGCTGCATCGCGTCTTCGCTGACGTAGAACCGGTCCTTGAGCCGCCCGTAGAGCTTGTCGGCGACCGACGTGAAGGGATAGACACCGATATCGGCGTCCCGCGTGAAACGAACCGTCCCGTACATGCTGCTGGCGATGGAACCACCAATCGCATAAGGGATGCCCAGCGCATCGAACACGCCGGCCAGTTCTTCCAGGACTTCGATCTCCCGCGCCTCACTCACAACTGAGCACTCCATATGCCCGATCAAACAGCTCCCCGCCCAGATGCTGACGGGCCCAGAGACGTCGGACCTCGTCGTCGCTCGCGCCGGGGTGCCGCATTCGAATGCCGGTCATCGCCAGTCGCCGGCCCGTCCGGTACGTCTCAAAGACAAGCCGGAGCTTGTCGGCCTCCGACATTCCGCGATAGACGTCATATTGGGCTTTCCGTGCTTCAGAACTCGTGTCGCCGATCCGGCCCCTTGCCTGCGCGTTCATCGTCAACTCTCCGACTGCTTCAATCCATCTGTCGTCCGAGCCATTGCCCAGAGAATACAACAGTCCCTACGCAAATGGTAGCGAAGATTGTACAAAAGAAGAGAAGGGGAAAGACCGCATCGGCCCGCGGTTGGGCAGCCATGCCAGAAATGCGAAAAAGCCGACGGAGAGATTCGAACCCTCAACCTCAGCTTTACGAAAGCTGTGCTCTACCGTTGAGCTACGTCGGCCAAACAGACCCGTATTTTACCGCTGAGTTGTTCGCCTGTAAACCCCCTATCTCGCCAAAAAATCGCACTGAGGAGCTTTCCGGCCATCCGCCGGTCAGACGATCACTCCCCAAGGGCCTCAACATCCGCGGCATCCTTCCGACGACCGAGAGCCTTCTTGTTGGCGACGAAATCGTCACGACCGATAAAACGAACGGAAACATCGCCATAACGCCCCTGGACTGCGCCGGCATCCGCCTGATCCCACGGAACGCCTGTCACTGAAGTGATGATATCGATGCGGAGAGGTGGAACACCCAACTGAACGATGTTGCCCGGCTTGGCAAAATCTTCCCCAGACAGATCCAGCGAGCCGAATCCGAACTCGTCGAGAGCGGCGAGAACACGTTCGGCGTTGGTGGGTGTTGGGTGAACGAAGAGATCGATATCCCCCGTTGCGCGCGGCGCGCCATGAAAGGCCAGGGCATAGCCGCCCACGATGAGGTATTCAACCTTGTGACTGTTGAACAACTCGAGCAGTTCTCTGAAGTCTGTGGGAATCCCCATAGAATTGACGTCTCAACTCATCGACCGCCGCCAGACGCTCTTCCGGCGGCCGACTGAGCCAATAGCGAAGGTTCTCTCTCACCTCGTCATGCTCGGCCATCCGATGCAGTTTCGCAACTTTCTGAATCATGACCTCATTATACCACGGTAGAGAACCCAACGCTAATCAAACCACTCGTCGGCTGGATCGAAAGGCGGGATACAGACATTGACGATGCGGAGCTTGCCGACCGCGCGATGACGACAGTAGGGCTTGATCAGGATCGTGCTGAACGGTTTGACGGGAACGCACTGTCCGTCGAGTTCCATGTGCCCCTGCCCTTCGAGGACCAGGTAGATTTCCGTGTGCTCCTTATGGTAGTGCACGCGGGCGTCCTCCTGGATATCGACGACGTGCAACGTAGCAGTCTCGTTGTCAGGCAAGGCGAACGCCCGCTTGGCGAATCCGCAGGGACAACGGACCGCCTCGATCTCATCGAAGTGCGCCACTTCATAATTGGCCATGCCAGGCTCCTACAGGTGACTCGGTTCAGTTCACGCTCGCCATTTTGCCATAGTGACCCTATCCCTGACAAGGCTGAGCCAGTTGAGCGGCTGAGCTGGCTCTGTCTGGCACGCCCTTCGTATGTTACAATCCTCTGGTAGCACCTCCAATCTGCAGAAATCCGAGAAAACAACAGTTGGGAGCAGCCAAGCGTGTCCATGCCATCATTCAGACGCATTCCCGCGCGAATCACCGTCGTCATCCTGTTGTGCTGCGTCCTCGATCTCGGTTCCAGCAGCATCACAGCCGCGGAGCCCGAGCAGTACATCGTCGTCAACCTCGCGCCAGGAGGGAACACCCCTTCGGCATTCGAAGCAGTCCAGCGAATTGCACAGAAGAGGGATTCGGACCGCTTCGATCTCGGGATCGCGGGCATCTTCTCGTATCTGGCCCAGCCGCGGCAGCGATGTCAGGCGCAACTGGCCGAATTCCTCGCGCTGGCTCAGCGTCACCAGATCCCAATCGTCGTCCAACTGGACGGCGAACAATGGTGGTCGGGACGGCCCGACCTGTGGAACTGGTGGGATCCGAACCGGCCGGGCTATGATCCGCAGAACCGCTACAATGTCGAATGGTCCGGATGGGGACCCGAGCACGCGATCAAGATCGCCTGGCGCAACTGGGGAAGGCAAATCCGCGTGTTACCTCCTCCCAACTTCATGAGTCCCCCTTACCGCCAGGCCTGCCACGAAGAGATGCGCGTGCTCGTTCCTCAGGTGCTCAATTGGTGGAAAGGCTTGCCACCCGGCCGAAAACACCTGCTCATCGGGATCAAGCTGGGATGGGAGAGCGCGATCGGCGTCAACTCCTTCTACTATCCAAACGGAAACGTCCTGCTCGACCAGCCCGAAAGCGAAGACCCCCAGAGTGGGCTGAATGCCGATCTGATACCGAGTCGCGGCGTCACGACCATCGGCTATGCCGCCGTGACCACCGCCGGACTGGCTGCGCGAGGAGAACTGACCGAAACCCACCAGGTCGAGATCGTCCGGAGGCACCTCGAAGATCTCTGCGCCCTGTCTGCAGGGATCGGCGTCCCGCGTGAGAAACTGTTCACCCACGTCGCCGGTTGGAAGGACGAAGAACTGCTCTACGACGCCGCGTTAAACAAGCACTCCTGCCCGGGATGGAGCTTCTACAAGCACGCCAGCGACCCGACCCAGGATAAGGGCGTTCAGCGCGTTCTGGGCAGAAGCGACGCGCCGCACTGGGCCGCGGTGGAGTGGCTCCTAATGGGCCGGGAAGAGACGCATCAGTGGCGGCGAGCCATCGAACGCACCTTATCCGACCGGCGGTGCCGCTACGTATGCATCTATAACTGGCGAGACGTCAAACGCAATCGCGGCGCCCTCGATGCGATCGGGCAACTGCTCGCGGACGCCGAGCCAGGGGAGCGATAGCGGCACCCGTCATCGCTGCGCCTGGGGCAACCAGACCTGCATGGCCCCTGCGCCACGGTGATTCCAGGCGTAATAGGGCACGAGCGTTATCGTGGTGACAGAGCTTTGCCCCTTGATCACGACGACGCCGTTGAGCAGGTCGGGCTGGAACTGCGATGTGAACCTGGCGTCGGAGGGCAAGACCAGCTTGTCCAGCGTCCCACCATTGTCCACGCCCTCGGCGCAGTAGACGATCGGGCCCCGCTCGATCGCGACGCGACCCGTATTGGCCTTGACCTTCCCGTGAGCGACGACGCGGCGCACCGGCATCGGCAGATCCAGAACCACCGTGTCGGCCGCCTTCCAGGCCCGCTTGATGTGGACGTAGCCCTTGTCCAGTCGC
>JANQFY010000439.1 GCA_028277585.1 Sedimentisphaerales bacterium | reverse complement strand
CCGATAACGCCGCACCCCCATGGGGGTGCCAGCAGGACAAACCATGACCAGACCAGGGACCATCATAATCAGAAGTGCGAAACAGTATTGACACTACCCCACCCTACGGATGGAATAACGTATCGCATTCCTTTGCGGGTGAAGGGTGGACGTCATGCGGCGACGCAACGGTTTTGCGTTGATCGAATTGCTGGTCGTTATCGCGGTTATTGCGATGTTGATGGGGATTCTGATGCCGGCGTTGCGGGCGGCGCGGGGTCAGGCGCGGATGGCGGCTTGCTCGGCCCAGTTGCGACAGTACGGGCTGGCCTGGAACCAGTACGCCGACGACAACGAGGGCTTCAACATCGAGTACGCGCCCTCCTTCCAGTGGGCCGGCGGGGGCTTCTGGTTCTACCAGTTGGGGCCGTACTTCAGCGCCAAGGAATTCGCGAAGGGCCAGGGCGACACGCGGCGGGGCGTCTTGAAGATTCTGACCTGCCCGGCCGCCAGCGTGTGGCGCAACGCGTTCAGTGACACCTCACCCCTGTACGGGTCTCACAATGAGCCCTGGCGCTGGCTGACCCAGCAGAGCGCTCGCGGAGGAGAAGAGGCCCACGAGGGGAGCTACACACTAAACGGCTGGATGCAGAATCTCAGTGCCGAACGCAAAGCGGGCTATCCGGCCGACCGCGTTAAGAAGTACTACTTCAAGTACGACGACGCCCGGGGTGAGACCCCGCTGATCTCGGACGGGGGGTGGGTCGACGCGTGGGTGGACGATCCGCACGTCAACGAGACCCGCAACTTCCTGGACCTGAAGGGCTCCGGCGTCCCGGGGGCGTCTTATCGGATGAGCCCCAACCAACTGACGCGCGTCCTCCTGGAACGTCACGGTAGGGGGATCAATATCCTGTTCAAGGGTTCGCACGTTCGGCGCATCGCGCTGGAGAAGGTCTGTCGCTACAAGTGGCACGTGGAGTTTGCGCCCGTGGCGGAATTGGAGTTGCCCTGATCTGGGTGACAGCAACGAAATCCGAGCGGGGCCGATCCCGTCCGGATCGGCCCTGCTCGCAGCAAGAGGTTCTTTGGTCTTAGCCTACTGTGCCTCTAGTCCAGTCAGTCGGGCTGAGGTGACATCTTCGATACGCAGGTCGCGCGACTCCAAACCTTCGACGACGATGCCGTCGATTTCGCTACGCCTCGACCTCCGGAATACCATGAGACCATATGACCCGGCGAAGTCTCATTCGGACTGGACCTGAAATGGGAGTAGGTCACCATATCATCCACTCCAGTACATATTGTAGGATTTGTCCTGTCTCTCTCTGAGCGTCTTCATACTCTGGCCTATCTCTTGCATACGCTCGTCTACTTCAGCCTTTTCATCTGTCCTATTCGCAGCACCGTATATCTGACTCATCATCCCCAACAAATCATTTTGGGAGTTAAGACCTATCACTCGAGATAGAGTCAGTGTTCCTTCACCGCCATCATAGGCAATCGAGGCATCCAAGATCTCAGATACCTTCTTCTCTGCTGCCGAATAGTCTCCCGCTTTGATGAGCTCTTGAGTTTCCTGATAGCACCCCATAACACCCATCTTGAGTTCTCGCGCATCGGCCACCACGTCATCGATGACCTCTCTCTGGTCCTCGGGAGACATCTTAAGAAAACTCTCTTCGGTGACAGTATGGTTGTAAGGTCGGTCAAAGGAATCCAGCGAGACCATCTCCTCAGGTTCTGTTTCGATTTTCATTGGCGCCTCAATCATCGGCTCTGCGGCAACCTCTTTCGCATCGACGTTCGAGAGAGCCTCAACCTCAGGTTCAACAAGTTCCTCTGCCTCAGGTTGTTCCTCCTCCACAGTGACACTCCTGCTGGGAGCGCTACTAGTGAAGGCAGGATGGACCGCGTCCTCGGTCTCCACCGACGTATCATCGTTCTGCGAAATGTCAAGCAGGGCGAGACAACATACGCCTGCCACAAGCAACACAACAAATCCAGCCAAATACCTATTCATCATCATCCTTTCAGCTTTGTACCGGCAACTTTGGTGACAACTCTATCGCTCATTCCATACTCAGGGGCTGCAGGCGGATCCATATGGCAGTCGGTCTTCAGGAGATTGCCTTGGCCTGCCCCAGTTCTTGATCCAGTAGCTATGAGAGTATTTCACATTCACTCCACAAGGAATCGAAGGTGTCCGGTCCCTTCTCTGCTCGCCACGTGGGGTGAGGGTCCCATTCGACTTCGTTCAGACGTGCACATCGGTCGTTTCAGGAAGGCGACGAGCGGGGCCGCTCGTCGTACTGAGGCTATGCCGACCGCCGCGGCTTCGAACGGGGCCGACATGGTGGGGTCGGTCTCGTTTGAAGCGAACGTTTCTCTCTGATGCAGCCTACTGTGTCTCCAGTTCCGTCAGTCGGGCTGAGGTGACATCCTCGATGCGCAGGTTTCCGAAGATGACCCGGTACTGGGTGTCGTTCAGCTTCCAGCGGAGCAGCACCTTGTCGGCGTCGCTTGCCGTGACGGTCTGCCCGTAGTACTTCGGCTCCTTGCCCTGGTCTTCGAGTTGGCCGACCTGGGCGGCCGCGTACTTCAGCTTGATCATCAGATTGTCGTCCATCTCCGGCGCGGCGCCCTGGGTGTCCAGCGTTTGGGCGATCGCGCCCAGTTCACCGACAACATCTCTCACCGTCATCTGGGTCGGATAAGTCCCGCCGCTGATTTCGGCGAAGTACGCCAGCCCCTCGACAATTTCCTCGCCGCTTTCCAACCCGGCGACATCGACGGTTGCCAGAGCTGAGTAGTCGGACGGGATCGCCGTCGGAAAGGCATCCGGGCCCAGTTCGACATCCCATGCGAAACTGCTGAGCACGATCTGGACTGGCGTATTGTCTTCGGTACCGGCGATGTCGAGCGTCAATTCGACGGGCCAACCGGTAGCGACGTCCACCCACAACTGCGCCGTCACAGCGCCCGGATGGCCGGGAGCGGATGACAGACTGGCGATGGGGCCTGCAAAGACCGCCGGGGCCAGCATCAACTCGCGCGACTCCAAACCCTCGACGACGATGCCGTTGATTTCGCTGCGCCCCAACTCGGTGTAATCACTCTGGAGGAACGCATCGACCATTCTGGTCGGATCACCACTGCTGAGGCGAATCTCCTCGCGGAGCGCGTCGGTCAGCTTCACGGCGGTGTACTGCTGATTCCAAGGCATCAGTGTGACGAAGACCCCTTCGTCCAGTAAGGTGAACGCCTGACCGGCGAGGTTGCCCTTGAGGTACGTATCCATGCGAGTCCCGTGGGCGCTCGACTGAATCACCTCCGTACGCAGATCTTCCGCCTGCTCGGCGCCGATCGCCTGAATCGTGTATGTCACCGTCCCGGAGGCGGTCACCTGCTCAAGAACCTGGGCCCAGCTCACGCCGCCGGCCCCTCTAAGTGTTCCGTACGCCAGAATCACGCCAATAGCAATCACCGCCGCGGCGGCGCACTTTCCGATCCTGTTCATGACCAATCTCCTGATTGAGAATTCACGCCTGACAGTTCCCGTTTCGATAGGTTGGTCACCGAAGGTCTTCTCGATCCGATCCATCACGCGCGGCGCCATCGAATCATCGGTTCCGAGCGTGCGGCCCAAGTCTTCCAGTCTGCTTTCCAGGTTCTCGTTCATAGCTCAACCTCCTGAAGCGACGTCCGTAACTGACGGCGCGCCCTGGACAACTGTTTCGTAACCGTTCCCACGCTTCGCCCGGCAATGTCGGCGACCTCCTTGACGCTGTAGCCGCTGAAATAGCGAAGCATCACCACCTGCCTTTCCGACTCGGGAAGCTTGAGAACCGCCGCGAGCAACCGCTCCTTCTCCTCGTCGAGCAGACCGGTAGGTCGTGCCTCCGGGGCGGCGTCATCGGGCAGCGGCGCCTCGCGACGTCTGCCCGCAATATCCAGCGCACAGCGCCGGGATATCTTCAGAAGCCACGGTCCGAACGCTCCGGCCCGTCGCAGGGCGCCCAGTTTTTCGTACGCCTTGACGAAGGCATCCTGGGCGGCGTCCTGAGCCAGATGAGCGTCGCGCAGCACCGACAGGGTCACCGCGCGGACCGATTGTTCATAGCGTTTGATCAGAATCGCAAACGCTCTTCGGTCACCGCCCAGGACGGCCTCGATCAACTCACCATCGGACTGGAGCACCGAGATATCCTTTAGAAAACACGTTTCTACGTCCAAAACCGGCATTCCTGCTCCTTTGTTCGGTATACAACCATTCGAAAACGGACAATCCAAACAACAGAAGCGCTTCTGCCATATAGACAGCTCCACGGCCGAAATGCGACCAGAAAACAGAAATCTTGTGAGTCCTATCGTGGGCGAGCGTCCGCGCTCGTCCAGGAACTTGCCCATTCCGAAGCGAGACGAGCGGGGACGCTCGTCCTACGGGCGCAAGACCTGGTGGATGGCATTGAGTTGCACGGCCGAATTTGAGTCAGACCCTTTCGGGAACGACGAACGGGGCTCGGTAGTTGCGCGAGACGTACATGTTGGCGCAGGAGCCGAGCGGGCCCTCGAAGCGTTCCTTCTCGGGGTCCATCGTGAGCATAGCGCCCAACTTGACCGGCGTCTTGGTCGGATCGATCTCGTTGGCGTCCAGATGTTGCTCGAACCGCTCGAACGCTTCGGCCAGCGGTTTCTCACCCTGCAGGGTCTCGCGGATTTCGTCGTTCGAGGCTTCCCGGGCGAGCCGATGGGAGATGTTGGCCATGTGTACCAGGGCGCCGGAGAGATGCCCTTCGATGATCGGCGCGTTCAGGTCGCTCGTCTTGCGACTGCGGATAGCGTCGAGGAAGTTGGTGCGCAGGTCCTTATTGGTCGGCTCAAAGGTCATGATGACGTTGCCCGCCTTGTCATAGGCGGCGGCCTTGCCGAATCCCGAACCGCCGGCGACGTAGCCATCAGCGCATTGGATGATCGTGCCGATCTTGCCGCCTCGATAGGAATCCATCTGCTTGGAGCCCCACTTCTTCTGACGGTCGCTCTTCGATCTCGGTAGGCCGCGGACCTCGAATATGATCGGCGCGGGGTCGTAGTCCAGGAAGAGGATCTGCGTGTTGGGCGTCTGACCATCGTCGTCGTAGCCGAATCGCCCGCCCAGACTCATGACGCGGCGGGGCAGGACGTTCTGGCCCAGCCCCCAGCGGCACCCATCCATGTAGTGGATGCCCATATTGCCGAGATCGCCGTCGCCCGTGCTCCAGTCCCAGTGCCAGTCGTAGTGGAGATACTCGCGCCGCAATGGTTTCATCGAGGCGGGGCCCGACCACAGATCGTAGTCCAGTGACTTGGGAAGTGGTTGGGGGCCGTTGACTCTACCGATGCCACCGCGCGGCTTGTAGTTCAGCCCGTGCGCGTAGAGGATCTTGCCCAGATGACCCTGGCGCACGTACGCAAAGGCTTCCCCCAGGCCGGACCGATCGCGCGGGCCGTGTGGGGCCTGGACGATGCGGTTGTACCTGGCCGCCGCCTCGACCATCTTTCGCCCCTCGAAGATCGTGTGCGACGTGGGCTTCTGGACGTAGACGTCTTTGCCCGCCTGGCAGGCCCAGATGGTCGCCAGGGCGTGCCAGTGGTTCGGGGTCGTGACAATGACGGCGTCGACGTTTTTGTCGTCCAGCAGATCGCGCAGGTCGCGGTAGCCCCGGATGCTTGGATTGTGCCCTCTGAGCTTCTCGACCTGAGGCGCCAGATGGGCCTGATCGCAATCGCACAGAGCGGTGAAGCGAATGCCCGGGATCTTGAGAAAGGCGCGGATTTCGTTCTTGCCCATGCCGCCGATCTTGACGCTGGAGCCAACCCCGATGACACCCAGTCGGATCGCATCGTTGGCGCCGCGAACCTTTGCGAATGGGGTCGCTAGAGCCGCGCCGGTTGCCAGTGACGTCTTGAGGAAGTCTCTTCGATTCATGAGGGTCGCTCCGAGGATCTAGATCGCGTTCTGGTAGGCCAGGAACAGGGCGCGGTAGTACTTCATCAGGCGAATCGGTTCGCAACTGGCCGGGATCTCCGCGTCGCAATAGCCTTGGTAGCCGGACGCCTTGAGCAGTTGGAAGAAGCGGCGGTAGGGGTACCGCTCGTCCCAGAGTTCGTGCATGTGAATGTTGCGGATACGATCCTTGACCGAGTTGAAGTTGGCGTCGAAGCCGGGACCCTTCGTGTCGTTGAGATCGCAGTTCCAGTTCACGTAGACGTGTGGGCTCTGGGAATAGTCGATCATCTTCTTGATCTTGGAGACGATATTCGTGCCGCGCCCGTGCACGCAGACGCGAATCTCGACGCCGTGGTCATGGGCGAAGTCGCCGACTTCCGCCAGGGACTTGCCGATCTGCTCCAGTGTCTTCTCCTCGGGGACATCTGGCGGCAGAGCATTTGGGAAGACGCGAATGCCGATCGCACCGAGGTCTTCGGCGAGCAACGTGTACTCCTTCGTGCCCTCAATCTGCTGGCGCAGCTTTTCCTGATCGGGGTAGTGGTAGCTGAACCCACTGGCGAGGCTCAGCTTGATCCCCGCGTCCTCAAATCGCTGGCGGACGTCCTTTCGCTGTGCCTTGGTGAGTGTCACCTCGACGCCGTGGGCGTGCGTGGTGCGCAGCTCGACGTGCTCGAACTGGGTCTCGGTGCAGTTCTTGATGATCGTGGGGATGTCCCAGTCCTTGGCCAGCGTGTAGGTCATCAGACCCAGCCGCAAAGGGCGCTCGTTCTTGGGGGCCTTCGCTGATTC
>JANQFY010000402.1 GCA_028277585.1 Sedimentisphaerales bacterium | reverse complement strand
CTCGAACGAGGCCGCGTCACGGTCCTGGCCGGCGGGGCGGGCAACCCCTTCTTCACCACGGACACGTGCGCCGCACTGCGGGCCTCCGAACTGGATGTCGATCTGCTTGTCAAAGCCACCAAAGTCGATGGCGTCTACAGCGCCGATCCGGAGAAGGTCCCGGACGCCAAGCTTTTCACCGAGTTGTCGTATGACGACGTGCTGAGCCGGGGCCTGCGGATCATGGATCATGCCGCTATCAGTCTGTGCCGGGACAACCACATCCCGATCGTCGTATTGAACATCTTCAAGAAGGGCAATATCACACGCGCCATCTGTGGCGAGTCGGTCGGCACAACGATCCACGCCTCGTGAGCCGCGTCCCTGAATCAAGCGCCATTGCAAACAGGAGAGGTTGACCATGCCAACGCAAGCAGTCATTGCCGAAAGCAAAACCCGAATGAAGAAAGCCGTGGAGGTTCTGCAGGATGAACTGAAGGCCTTTCGTGGCGGGCGGGCGACACCGGGGCTCGTGGAGCACTTGAAGGTGGAGTATTACGGCAATCTGACGCCGCTCAAGTCGTTGGCCACCATTTCGACGCCGGACGTTGATCTGCTCGTGATCAAGCCGTTCGATCCGGCGTCAATCAAGGACATCGAGAAGGCAATCAAGAGCAGCGATCTGAGCATCGCCCCCTTGATCGAAGGCAAGTTCATTCGACTCAATATCCCCCCGCTGAGCGAAGAGCGCCGCAAGCAACTCGTCCAACAGGCCAAGCAGGCCGGCGAGCAGAGTAAGATCAGCATCCGGAATGTCCGCCGCGACACGATCAAGCATCTCGAGAAGCAGCAGAAGGACAAGGAGATCACCGAGGACGATCTGAAGAACGCCAAGAAGCAGGTCGACGAGACGACGAAGGACTTCTCGGACAACGTCGACAAGATCGTCACTCAGAAATCGACGGAGATCATGGAGAGCTGACCTGCTTCGCGCGGTCCAGCAGACCGATCCATTCTCTGACATCGATCAGTGCCCATCGCTGCCCCGACTTCACATCGGGGCAGCTTTTCTATTTCGTAAGTCCCGGCTGACAGGTTTGAACTCGACCTGCGGCGCCGCCCCACCGGTGGTCATTTCTTCCTTTAACTTTCCCAAACGCTTGCACTACAATGATCGGCGATGCTATCGATCATCTTTCAGAGCGGATGGATCTTGATATGGGAGTCTAGCGATGGAGCGTCAGACACGAGGCCAGCAGAGCGCGGTCAAGCGACACAAATCCCGAAAGTGGGCGTGGTTCATCGGCGCCGTGCCGACGTTGGTCGTCCTCGCGGCCGTCCTGGCGCCTTTGTACCTTTCCTCAGACGGATTCAAGCGGATGATCCAGGCCAAGATCGGCCAATCGACCGGCGGGACGGCCGCCATTGGTGACCTGAACGTGGGATGGCTCCGAGGTATACAGGTCTCTGATTTCCGCTTCCAGGACCAGTCCGGCTGGGCTCAGGTGAGCATCAAGGGCATTGACGCCCAGCCCCGACTCGGCGCCCTGCTGGGCGGTGCCTTCGCGCTGGGCAAGACCGTTATCGACAAGCCCTCGGTGGAAATCGATCTGCGTAAACGCCCTGCCGCGAATCCAAGCACCTCCGGCCGAGCCAAGAGCCCGCCGAAGGAAACGGCCGGGCTCGCCCTGCTGAGCGACCTGGTCGTCAATGACGGAACTGTCCGCCTGACGGACACAGGCGGCAAAACCGTCCAACTGGCCAAACTCGATTCAAAGCTCAGTGTCCGTCCGCCGGGAGAAGCGTCGCGCGTCGAGGTGGATATGGTCGTCGCCGATGCGGGAGATACCGCCCAGATCCACGCGTCCGGCACAGTCACGCCGGCCAAGAAGAGCGGCTGGACGCTCGGGAACACCAGCGGCGATCTCGTGGTCGAGGTCAACGATTTGAAGCTTGGCTCCCTAGCGGCGGTGTTCGAATTGGCGGGAGTCGACCTCCGAACCAAGGGACGCATCTCGGCCGACATCAAGGGCACCCTGAAGGACGGTCAGATGGAGACGGTCACCGCCGAAGTCACGGGCAGTGACCTCGACATCACCGGGCCGGCTCTCAATGACGATCGTCTCCAGACCTCGCGCCTGGCTATCAACGCCGAACTCGCTCAGCAAGGAAAGACGATCCAAATCGGAAAACTGGAAGCCTTGACCGATTGGGCGTCACTGACCGCGGCCGGGACAATGCCCACCACGGCCAAGTCGATGAACGACCTCTTGAAGACCGAAGGCAGCTACGATTTGAAGGGCGAATTCGACTGCAACCTGCCCGCCCTGCTCTCGCAAATGCCCAAGACCTTCGCCCTCAAAGAGAACATGCAGATCACCGCCGGACGCGTGACCGGAACCGCGAGCAGTAGGACCGAGTCAGGCCGCGCCGGCTTCAAAGTTCACACGCAGGTGACGGGGCTAGCGGGCAACGTGGATGGCAAGGCGCTGGCGCTGAGCGAACCGGTCGTCGCCACCCTAGAACTGTCGGCCGACGAAAAGAAGACACAGCTCGATGCGCTCAATGTCTCAGCCGCCTTTGCCAACATCACCGCGAGCGGCGACTTCGAGCAGATCGACTATGATGGGCAGGTCAATCTGGCGAAGTTCCAAGCGGAACTGGGCAAGTTCGCGGATCTTGGTCCCTATGAAATGGCGGGCCAGGCGCGCAGCAAGGGGCAAGTCGCCATACAGGAGAAGAGGATCACAGCTAACGGCATTGCATCGATAACCCAGCTGGCGCTGGCCTCGACCGATGGCAACAGCGTCGCCGAACCTCAGGCGGACGTCGACTTTGCCCTGAATCTGGACCGAGAGAAACAGCTCCTGGCTGTGGACCGCACGAACGTCACCGGTAGTTTCGGCCAGGTCACGCTCACCAACGGAATCATCCCCCTGGAGGACACATCAACCGTTCCCATGAAGGCGACGGTGACGGCGAACCGCCTCGACCTGGCGAAGATCAAACCTTACGGCGTGCTCTTTGCCGGCCTATCCAAAACGCTTGAACTGGGGGGCATCGCTCAGTCGCAGATCGTAGTCACAAAACAGAACAAGGCCTATCGTTTCCAGAGCGAGGCGACCAACATCAAGAACTTCAAGCTGGCCGTCCCGAAGGAGGAGCCCTTCGAGCAGACGCAGGTGGCGCTCTTCTTCGATACCCAGATCGATCCGAATGCGAAGACGGTCGACGTGGACACATTCCGGCTTGAAAGCCCTCAGATCAGAATCGTGAAGGGCCAGTTCAAGAAGGCGCCTCAGGGCGATGAGACCAGCGTGAGCGGCTCACTGGAAGGCGAATGGGACTGGGCGGCGGTCGGGCAAGCCGCCTCACCCTTCCTGCCCGACGGATTGGATCTGGCCGGGCGCCGCCCCGTCGCTCTGAGTTTCGCCAGCACGTACCCAACCAACGACCCGAACGGACTCCTGGCGAATCTGGATGCATCCTCAGCAATGGGCTTCGACAGCGCTCACTACAAGGGGCTGAACGTCGGCTCCACCAACGTGGATGTCCGCGTCGAACAGGGGCTGATGACTATCGCGCCGTTCACCACGACGGTGAACAATGGACAACTCAACTTCGCGGCCAAGGCGAACTTCAAGGAAACATCCCGATCCCTCCGCACTCCCGAGCCCATGATGTTGGCGCAGGGCATCGAACTGAACAAAGAGATGACCGCTCAAATGCTCCAGTACGTCAATCCCCTCTTCGCCAACGTCACGGGGATAAGCGGGATCGCCAACTTCCAGTGTGAGAAACTCGCCATCCCGCTGGCGACCCAGTCGGGAGCCCAGCCCGAAGTCGTCGGCACGTTCTCGGCCAGCAATGTACTGGTCGAGGCTTCCGGATTGCTCGACGAGATCCTTCGAGCCACCGGCAAAGACCTACGGGGACAGAAGCTGACCGTTCGTCCTACGGACATCACCTTCCGAGACGGCGTGGTCCGATATAGCGAGATGCAGATCGATGTGGGTGATAATCCGATCACCTTTGGCGGAGCCATCGCCCAGAATGGGAAACTCGATATGACTGTCACCTTGCCCTGGACCATCCGGGGTCGCACCGCCCGTGTGGGCCGCGATCGTGACGCGGGTCCACGCATTGATGTTCCTCTGGGCGGAACGATTAGTCGCCCCAAACTGGATCTGGAACGATTTATACCCGATCTGATACTCAAGGGGCTCGAAGGGCTCCTCTAGACTGGACAGGAATCCATGAGAGTACTACGCGAACTGCTGACAACGCCGACCACCCAACTGGGGCGGGCGAGCCGCTTTCTGGTCTTCCAGATCAACCTGTGGTCTCACTGCGCACGGCTGCTCAAGCGTAATCGCGCGGGCCAGCAGGCGGCCGCCCTGTCGTACTACACCATTTTCGGTCTCGTCCCGATGGCGATCGTGGTCCTGCTGATCTTCCAGACCTCGCCCATCTTTCAGCGGTATGGAGACCAACTCAAGCAGTTCGCCTACAAGCAGCTCCATCTGACCCGGATCGAGTACGCCCAGGACCCGGAAAACCCGGAAGAGACGGTGATGCTCACCGACCAGATCGACCGGATCATCAGTCGCTTCTTCGGAGGGCTCAACAAGGGATCGCTCAGCTTGCTCAGCGCCGTGTTGGTGATCTGGGCGGCGCTGGCGCTGCTATCAACGATTGAAAGGGCCTTTAACCATATCTGGCACGTCTCTCAGGGGCGCGGCTTTCTGCACCGCATGTTCAACTACTGGGGCCTGCTCACGCTGGGCCCCCTGCTGCTCGGCGTAGGCATTTACGGGGCGGCGCAGTACGCCTCGGTCAAAGACCTGGAGACCCGGGTCCTGACCCATGTGGCGCCCTTTGTCCTTTCCTATCTGCTGGCGCTGTTGGCCTTCTTCCTGCTCTATTTCATGCTGCCCAATACGAAGGTCAAGCCGGGCGCTGCGCTCTGGGGCGCGGCAGTCGCCGCATTGGTCTGGAGCGTCGCGAAGTGGGGGTTCGGCAAGTACGTCACGGAATTCATCCCTTACAGCAAGATCTACGGCGCCATCGGCCTGATCCCCCTGGGCGTCTTCTGGATCCATATTACCTGGCTGATCGTCCTGTTCGGCCTGCAAATCACGTTCACCACGCAGCATCTCAAGACCCTCGATGCCGCCAAGATCGCCGCCGCCAGACGATCCAAGCAGGAGTGGTTCGTCACAAACGATCTGACGGTCATTAGTATCGCCCGCGAGATTGCTCAGGCGTTCGTGCAAAACGAAGGACCGATCGCTACAGAATCGCTCTGCAGCCGACTCGGCATCCCGCCCGAACTGGGAGAAAGCATCGCCGACCACCTGATCGAAAAAGGCCTGTTCGTACGGACCTCCGAACCACAGGACGGTCTTGTCCCGGCCAGGATTCCGGAACAGATCAAGCTGTCAGATATCACCGACGCGCTGGCGGACATGGCGCTGGCCCAACCCAATATCGCGACACACTCCCCTCTGAGTCGACTCGTAGAAGCACAGCAGGAGACCTTCGCAGAATACAACCTCGCCCAGGTCCTCGAGACCGGGCAGGAGACTGTGCCGGAAACCTCGGACACAGCGACTGAGGAGTCTTAGGCGCATGAAGAGAGCAACCAAGTGCATCTTGCTCTGCTTGCTGTCCGCCATCGTCGGGCCCCTTCCTTGTTCGGCGTCCGAGGAGATCGCGCCCGAAGATTGCCTGGCGATCGTCCTGTCTACAACGCCCACGTCCGGACGCCCCGGCGTGGGTTTTCTCATCGGAGACGGAACACTCGTTGTCACGGCCTACCACGTGGTTGCCGAGGCGTCCGAGGTCGGAGACCACCGTATGCTGGGCGCCATCAAGGTGGTAAGCCCCTATCTGGGCGAATGCAGCTACACCGAAATCGTCGCGGTTAGCGAGCAAGAGGACCTGATCGTACTGAAGGTCCCCTGGGCGGGACATCCGGCGTTTGAACTGGCCAGCAATCGGGAACTCTTCGATGCGGCGAACCTGGAGGCCTTGGGGATCGTGCCGATCGTCTCGGCGATTCCGTCTGAATCGATGTTGCCCTTCCCTCCTACGTTCATCGCCGAACGGAACGTCTTAGAGGTCGACTTCGTAGCGATCCGTCGTAACGAACCGCGCTTCATTTCGCTGGCTGGCCGAGGACAACTGGGTCCGGGCTGGAGCGGCGCTCCCATGATCATTCCGGGAACACTCAAGGCTGCGGGGTGCTTCGTTAGGCTCAACCGGAGCGCTAGCGATGGACGGATGTCCAGTCGGGGTCCGGCGCTGGCGCACATCAAACGCCTCGTCCGCCGGAACACATCTCTGAGGACTGCGGAGACAACCCTGGAGAAGGCTTCGGATGGGTACCAGGTCACACGGTTGCTCCTGGAGGCTCACAAGCTCCTGGTACGGGACGAATACGAAGCAGCGGCAGAGAAAGCCAATACCCTGTTGATGCTGCGTCCCGAATCCCCGATCTTCCACGTTCTGGCGGCCCAAATCCAGGAGGCAAAGGGCAACCGCGAGCGAGCCGGGGCCCACTATGACACAGCCCTGAAGTTCGACTCGCGAACCGCCATGCTTCAGATGATGCACGGCCAGTTCCTCCTGGACGATGACGCCGATCAGGGGCTGGACATCCTCGAGGGGCTGTGGGAACACGGGCGCATGCGACCCTGGCTCGTCCTGATCATGTGGAACGTTCTAAGCGAGCGTCCTATCGAGGAAGACTGTCTAGAGCGTCTTCAGGAGGCCCTGGAGGTTGAACCGAAGAACGCGTACCTGTGGTTCAATCTCGGCGCCGGCCAAATCCAAGCCGGACGCAAGGACGAAGGGTTCGCCGCGATGACCCGAGCCGTCGATCTGTATCCCGAACGGGGTCCGTTGCGTGGGAATCTGGCGCGGCTTCTGGAGAGCGAGGAGCGCCTGGACGAGGCGGAGCTGCATTTTCGCACGTTGCTCAGCATCGAGCCGGAGAATCCGGTTGTCTACTTCTGGCTCGCCCGCTTTCTGGCTGGCCATCGCCCCGTCGCGCGGGCTGAAGCAATGGAAATCGCACAGAAGGCTCTCGCCCTTCAACCAGGCTCCAAACTGCCGCGCCGCGAGATAGAGAAACTGATCGGGCGGATACAGTCACTCCCTTCCGAGCGAAGCGATTCTGCGAATCCGGCGGCTCCAGAAGAGCGGTAGCACCTCATGCCGCGAGCAGCAACGCGATGGCGCGGTAGATGAAGTGTATGCCGAACGCGGCTAGAGCCACACCGCAGATCTGCAGGACAATCCTTTGCTTGTGAGGTCCGAAGACGTTCGTGCCGTGGAAACTGGCCAGCGATAGAATCGTCAGCCAGATTACGTCGCACAGCCAATGGACAAGGGCGAACAGCAGGAACGCGACCCAGCCCAGGTTTCGGGCTTCAACAGTAAGATTCAGGCCGACCGTCGCCCACCAGAGCAGGAAATAGGGATTGCTGATCGACATGATCAGGCCGGTCGCCAAGGGGCCCGCCGCCCCCATCGCGCCGGGGTCAGAATCGACGGCCGCAACGGTGCGCCACATGCCGATACCCATCCAGATGAGGAACGCCCCGCCGAAAAGGCCGACGCCGATTTTGAAGGCTTCAGCCTGGAAAAGCGTCCCCAAGCCAAACATGATCAGAAAGATCAGTGGTATCTCGATAATGCCATGCCCAATCGCCATCAGCGCACCGGCCCAGCGCCGTCGAGCGCCCTGCGCAACGGCTGCGGCGGTCACCGCCCCCGGAGCCATCACGCCAGACAGGGATATGCCAATCGTCTTGAGGAGAAATGCTGCCAGCGCCACAACGCATCCACCTTCCTATTCGCCAATGATCTTGACCAGGAGGCGTTTGCGACGCTTGCCATCGAACTCGTAGTAGAAGATATGCTCCCAGGGCCCGAGATGAAGCTTGCCTTCGGTGATCGCAACAACGACTTCACGCCCCATGACCTGGCGTTTCATGTGGGCATCGGCGTTGTCTTCGTAGCCGTTGTGTTGATACTGGGAATGGGGCTTCTCCGGGGCCAGTCTCTCCAGCCAGAGTTCGTAGTCGTGATGCAACCCGGATTCATTGTCGTTGATGAAAACCGACGCCGTGATATGCATCGCGTTGACCAACACGATCCCTTCCTGAACGCGGGATTCTTCGACCAACCTCTCCACCTCGCGATGAATCGAAATGATTTCCCGTCGCTGCGGCACGTCCATCCAGATTTCTTTCGTCAGTGTCTTCATGGGCCTTATAATAGTTCAGAAGCAGGAGCAATGAAAGGGAAGATTGCGATCGGGGCCATCGTCCCGAGAGGATCAGCTATGAAGCAGAACACACTATTCTGGGATGTCGATACGCAGTTCGATTTCATGATGCCCGACGGGCGACTCTATGTCCCTGGCGCTGAGGAGATCATTGAAACGGTCAGCACCGTGCGCCGTTTCGCGTTTGACCGCGGGTATTCCATGATGGCGGATGTCGACTGGCACAGCACCGACGACCCTGAGATCTCTGAGACGCCCGATTTCAAAACGACCTTCCCGCCCCACTGCATGGCGGGCACGCCGGGCGGCGAGCGCGTAGGGTACCTGGGTGAAGTTCCGATCGATTGCGTGGACATCATGAAGACCGACAGCGCGGACCTGAGCCGAATGGCGCAGCGCAACCCCTTCCACATCGTGATTCGCAAGAACAGTCTGGATGTCTTCGAGAACCCGAACACGGATGAACTCGTCAGGTTGATCAGCCCCAAACACATCGTCGTCTTCGGCGTGGCACTGGACTTCTGTGTTGCCTGCGTCGTGAGCGGCCTGACCAGATACGAGGGCGCCGAGGTGTCCTTGCTCAGTGACGCGACCAAGGGACTGGGGGCAACGCCGACGGAAGAGGTTTACACCTCATTTCGGGAGATGGGCGTCCAAGTCACGACATTCGCCGAATGCAGGGAGCGTCTGGCATGTGGTTGATCGATGGAACGCCCGGATTGTTCACGGACTTCTACGAACTGACCATGGCCCAGGTCTATTTCCGGAAGGGCATCAGAGAGACCGCTTCGTTCGAGGTCACGGTGCGGCGACTGCCAAACCACTGGGGCTTCTTCGTCATGGCCGGCTTGGGTGAAATCGAATCGTATCTGCGTGCCCTTCGATTCGATGACGACGACATCGCCTACCTTTCCTCCACCGGAGAATTCGAGCGAGACTTCCTCGACTACCTCGCCGGTTTCCGACCCAGCGTTCAGATCCGAGCATTGCCCGAAGGGACGCTCTTCTTTCCGAACGAGCCCATCCTCGAGGTAACAGGACCGATCGTCGACGCTCAGTTGCTGGAAACCTATCTTCTCAACATCCTGGGCTTCTCGATCATCGAAGCGACGCTCGCGACGAGAACAATGGTCGCGGCACAAGGCGTCCCCGTACTCGACTTCGGATTGAGGCGGTGACAGGGACCAATCGCCTCCCTGAGGTCCGCCCGCGGCGGGCAGATCGCAGGCTTCAAGGGCACGAGCAACGTCTTCGCGGCCCGAGCCTTCGACTTCGCCGCCTCCGGCACCATGGCGCATTCCTACGTGCAGATCCATGACTCAGAGGAGCAGGCCTTTCGGGACTTCGCCGAGTCTTTTCGCGAGGGCGCGGTCCTGCTGGTCGACACCTATGACACGATCAGGGGAATCAAAACGGCCGCCCGAGTGGCGCGGACATTCCGTGAACAGACCGACGTAGAGATCCGGGGCATTCGCATCGACAGCGGTGATCTGGTCGAACTGAGCCGATTCGCCCGCAGCCACTTCGAGCACGAGGATGTAGACTTCCTGAAGATCTTCGTCAGCGGGGATCTGGATGAGTATCGGATTGCCGATCTGCTGGAGCGCGGCGCTGAGATCGACGGCGTCGGGATCGGCACCCGCTACGGGGCGGCGCGCCACGCACCGGCTATAGAAATCGTCTACAAGATCGTCGAATACGGCGGGCAGGGACAAGCCAAGGCCTCGCCGGGCAAACACACGCGCCCAGGACGAAAGACCATCCGTCGTGTCACCAACGATGGTTGTTACGCCGGAGACACCATCAGCCCGTTTTACCCCACCCCGGACGATCTTTTCCAGCCCTTCGCCTCCGCCGAACCCATGGCGGAGGTCCAGAAACGCCTCGCCGCTCAATTGGCCGCCTTGCCGCCAGGTGTCAAGACCATCAGGAATCCCCAAGACTACCCAGTGGAGTTCTTCATGTAGTGCGATCTGTGATGCGCTGCGTCAGAAGCCGCCGCGCGCGCCTTACCGAGAACAGTTGGTGCAACTGCATCCGGCCTGAGAAACGGGCAGAAAGCGAACGCAGACGGGTTTGGAAATAGCGATCTCGTGCCCTGTCGGCGCGAGCGCCCCGGCCTTGGGATCGATTCGGAAGACGACGACGGTGCCGCTTCCCTGGTTGCCAACGAGGCAGAAGGCTCCTGTTGGATCGATGTTGAAGTTGCGCGGCGTCTTGATCCGGGCCTGCTCGTGCTCGACGATGCTCAGCGTCCCCTTCGTCTGATCGACCCGATAGACGGTGATACTGTCGTGTCCCCGATTGGAACCATAGAGGAACTTGCCACTCGGATGCACGCGCACCTCGGCGCACGTGCTGTTCCCTCTGAAGTCGTCGGGCAGAGTCGGTACCGTCTGGATCGCCCGCAGAGCCCCGGAGGCGGTGTCATAGGCAAATGCCGTCACTGTGCTGTCGAGTTCGTTGATCACATAGGCGTATTGCCCGTTCGGATGAAGAGCGAAATGCCGCGGTCCGGCGCCTGGTTTGAGCTCGGCGCAGGCCGGGTTGTTGGCAGTGATCGTTCCGGCGTCACTATCCAGTCGATAGATCATGACCTTGTCGATACCCAGGTCGGCAACGAACGCGAATCGATCGTCTGGGCTGACGTTGATCGAATGAGCGTGCGGCCCCTTCTGACGCCGCACATTCACGCTCGAACCGGTATGCTGAACCACGCCTGTAGGAGTCGCCAGCCAGCCATTCGACTGGACGGGGATCACCGAAGCGCTGCCACTGCCATAGTTGGCGACAAGCACATTCTTGCCCGCGTGGTCGAGACTGACGTGACATGGCCCTCTCCCGCCGGAGGACTGCTGGTTCAAGAACTTCAGTTCCCCCGCCTCGCCAATGGCATAGGCACTGACCGTCCCGGCGCCACCGGCCTCGCTGACGGCGTACAGAAACCGACCGTTGGGATGGATCTCAACGAATGAAGGATTCTTGGCCTCAGTCGCCAGGATCGGAGTGGTCAATTCTCCGGTCGCCAAGTTCAACGTGCCGCGGTAGATCCCCTCGCTCCCGTTAGCGCCGCCCGTATAGGTTCCGAAGTAGACCGTGACCGACGCGGCCGAGGCCGTCGAGGAAACCATCAACGATATGATTGTCAGCAAAGATGCTCTTGCACTCATGCGCCACCTCCCATGTGGTCCCTGTTTCCATCAGGGCTCTTCCAGAACTGTCGTCGTTGATCCAGTCGATCATTATAGCGATCAACGGCGCTCTGGGCAGAGAAAAGCAGCGAGTGAAGAATCGTGGTGGTCAGCCGGGCTCAGTCGTCCGCATCGGCCAGCATCAGATCGACGAACGCCTCCAGGTCGGCGCAGTCGAGCAGACCATCAGCATTGAGGTCGGCCGGGCTGTCTTCGGAAGGCTCCTGCAAACGCCACTCGGCGACAAACACCCTCAGATCGTCCCCATCGATGTCGCCATCCGCGTCGAAATCGCCCGCCTTGGGGAGCCCCTGATAGAGTCGGACTTTGCCGTCGCCGGCGCCGACCAGAACATCCCAGTACCCGTCCTTGGGGCCGAAGTGGCCCTGACCGGTCCAGTAGCAGACCGAAGGTCTCGATCGCGGGCTTCCGGGCAGATCGATCGGAGTCCCGCAGGAAGTGACCAGGGAGTAGCCGGAGAACGTCGGAAGCGATTGGATGCCGATGTTCTTATAGAACAGTAGCAGGCCATCCGTGTTGCCGGTCAAAAGGTCCTTCATGCCGTCACCATCCAGATCCATGACGACGGGACTGGACCGCAGCCCGGGAACCTGCAGTTCACGTTCGGCCTCACGGGCATACTCGCCATCGTCCGGCGAGTAATAGAATCGCGGGGGCACCGATCCGCCGCAACCACAGTTGAGATAGATGTGCATCGCTCCGTCCAGGGCGCCGACGACAAGATCCAGCATACCGTCACTGTTCCAGTCCACGGGGCACGGTGTCGCTCGATTGCCCACGTCCAGGGACCAGAGCCCCCCATTGCCAACCGTCAGCAATTGCCCTGAGTCGAAAGACGGCTCGTTGTCATCCGCTATATTCAGATAGACCTTGACCGTGCCGTTGGCCTGTCCCACCAGCAGGTCTTTGCGGTCATCGTCATCCCAATACATAACGCGCGGGAAACACCCGAGACACCCGGAGGCGGGACACACCAGATCGGAACCGTCCGCCTGAGCATAGAAGAAATCTTCGAATTGCGGCTCGGCTTCAGTCCCAACGTTCAGATACACACGCACCTTCGCTTCGCCGGAACCGCCGCCCTGGCCAACGACGAGATCACCAAGCAGATCATTGTTCCAGTCCACCAGGGACGGAACCGAATAGCCCGGAACTTGGACATCCTCTCCGGCGGCCTGAACGAATTGTTCCGGCCCCAGATCGATATCAGCGGCGTGCAACGCGCCAAGGGGAAGAACCGCCATCACCACCACGAATGTCACCAGATCTGCTCTCGGCCCTCTCATCCCGCTCCTCCGCCAACCACAAACCACTTCGCGACCGACCACTTGCGCCGACGGTCATTTTCCGGGGTAACTCCTTCTCTCGCAAATCCCCTCCATGCCCCCTCATCGTAGCGATTCACCGGGCGAATGTCAACGGAAAACGCTCCTCCTGGCATAGCGCAGAATCCGTGTAGAAACAGTGCAAGCGCAGGGGAGGGTACGAGTTTCGCTCTCTGATGACGCCCCTATATACGACACAGCATTCCAGGCGACTAGGTCACGAAGCGCTTGAGTACCGCTGCGGTGTGCATGGCAACGATCATCAGATAGTCCAGATCCCCCAGCGTGTAGTGATCGTGGACCATGGCGTTGTCGACATAGATGACGCCGTAGCAGCCGGCCGGGCCGCAGATCGCGGCAATCAGCGCCGATCGGATGCGTTCCTTCGATTCCAGGTCGGCCGCCACCCGAGGAAGGACCAACGACTGGGCTCGTTCGACCGAATGATTGATCTTGTCGGCGAGCATCAGCTCGCTCAATTCCACGGGCTGGCCGTCCCGGCGCTTGCCGGCATGGTACGTCATGGGACCGTTTGGCTGCTCGCGGAGGGCGCACCACGTGTGGAAGGCGCTGAACTGCTGGACCCCGATATTGAGCAGTGAGACCAGCAGTTCCTCCAGATTCGCGGAACTGCATATGCTATCGCACGCCTGCGAGAAATCGGACAGCCGCTTGGCCGGAAGACGCATCGCCGGCGCGTGACCAGCGTCGGGCTTGCGGACCACCGTCTCATGCATCGGCGTCGCCAATCCCGCTTCCAGATTCAGCGTATCTTCGAACTGAGCCTGGGGATCCCCTTTCTCGGCATCGTCCAGATTGACCTCCAACGTGAAGTCGGTGATGCGAATCGCATCGCCCGTCTTGATCTCGGCCTTGCGAATGGCCTCCCCGTTGAGATAGGTCTTGTTGGCGGAATCGAGATCCTGAACCTCCCACTTCCCTCCGTCAGCGCAGACAATCACTGCATGCTTCTTGGAAACGGTGCGATCAGGCAGGAAGACTTGACTATCGGAAGCCCGGCCAATCTGGATCGGCCCAGTCTCGAACTGCAACTCTCTCGTTTCGCCGTCTTTGTGCTTTAGTACAATACGCATGGTTTGTACCTCTGCATCGGGGGTTATAATTGGCGTATTAAATTATCGTTCGAATCCTCCGCCATGTCAAGAAAACTATCCACCATCCGGGGGAATCCGTCACTCTGTATATCGGCCCTCCACCGCGGGACACATAACTACTTGACTCACAACGCCTTCTGCAATCTGCGGCGACGGCGATATTGGTCGAGAATAACCGCTGCGACGATGACACATCCGGTAATCAGCCGTTTCGTGTGATCCTGGGCCTCGACCTGAGCCAGTCCCGCCCCCAGCACGGCGATGATTAGGACGCCGAAGAAGGAGCAGACAACCGAGCCGCGTCCCCCCATGAGGCTCGTCCCGCCGATGACCACCGCCGCGATGGCCTGCAACTCGAATCCGATAGCGGTATTCGGATTGGCTGAGGACATTCGGGCCGTCTGAATCACCGCGGCCAGCGCCGCCAGGAGACTGCACAGAACGAACACGGCCAGTTTGTAGGGGCGGGGATCGACGCCCGA
>JANQFY010000344.1 GCA_028277585.1 Sedimentisphaerales bacterium | reverse complement strand
TTCTTACGACCGACCTTCTCGTAGTACCACATCCACGCTTCGGGATTGATGGGCTCACCCACCGAGCCGAGAATACGCAGGGTGTCGAGTTTGTACTTGGTGACCCACTCGTCGCCCAGGCGCATCAGGGCGCGGATGGCGGTCGGCGCGGTATAGAAGACGGTGACGCCGAACTTGTCGCAGATCTGCCAGAAGCGTCCGGCATCCGGATAGGTCGGAACGCCTTCGAACATCATCGAGGTCGCGCCGTTGGCCAGTGGGCCGTACACGATGTAGCTGTGACCGGTGACCCAGCCGATGTCAGCCGTGCACCAGTAGACATCGTCATCATGAATATTGAAGATGATCTTGTGGGTTAGCGTGGTGTGCATCAGGTAGCCGGCAGTGGTGTGAACCACGCCCTTGGGCTTGCCCGTTGAACCAGACGTGTAGAGGATGAAGAGGGGGTCTTCGGCGTTCATCCGCTCGGGCTCGCACTCTTCCGACGCGTCAGCCATCGCGTCATGATACCAGAAGTCACGACCATCCTGCATGTTGCAGGCCTCGTCGTTGACCTTGACGACCATGCAGCTCTCGATAGTCGGACAGGTCTTGAGGGCTTCATCGGAGATGCCCTTGAGCGGGATGCTCTTGGCGGCGCGACGCGAGACGTTGGTGGTGATGAGCATCTTGCAGTCGGAGTCGTTGACGCGGCCGCTGATGGCGTCGGAACTGAAACCACCGAAGATGATCGAGTGGATCGCACCGATGCGGGCGCAAGCCATCATGGCGATGGCCAGCTCAGGCACCATGCCCATGTAGATCGCGACGCGGTCGCCCTTGCCGATGCCCTTGGACTTGAGGACATTGGCGCACTTGCAGACTTCCTTGTACAGCTCTTCGTAGGTGAACTTGACGACATCGGCGTCGGCATCGCCTTGCCAGATGATGGCCGTCTTCTTGGCGATGGGCGTGCCCATGTGGCGATCGAGGCAGTTGACGGTCACGTTCATTTCGCCGTCGGCAAACCAAGTGTGCTCGATCTTGCGCGCCTTGGTGTCCCAGGTGTACTCCAGGGTCTTGGTGGGCTCCTTGAACCAAGTCAGGGTTTTGGCTTGCTCGAGCCAGAAACCGTCCGGGTCCTTGATCGACTTCTCCCACATCTCCTTGTATTGGGCTTCGCTGGCGACGTGGGCGTTGGCCTTGACTGCCTCCGGCGGGGGAAACGTTCGATTCTCGGTCATCAGAGAGTCAATCGCTTTTTCTTGAGCCATAGCGTTCTCCTTTTGCGTGTTAAAACAATTAACCTTGAGAGCTTCCCATTCCGCTCCTCGCCGGTGCCGTTAGAGCTATCAAAAAAGCCTTACACCAAGCCTATTCAGGACGCAGGGGTGAGCACGATATCAAGGCAACTTTATACGGCCTTTCCAGGGGTTGTCAAAAGAAAAAGTCAGAACTTGTATATCAGGGATGTCTGGAAGCGAACATTGTCCGCGTCGCCGGCGCCGCGGTAGTCCGTGCGCCAGTGAGACAGCTCAAAACCGACCTCTGCGTGCTTGTTGAAGGCATAGATCGCGTTGCCGAACACCGCCCGGTTGAGCGTGCGATCCCCGTCGTTAACATCGTCGGCGTCCACGTCATCGATGCCGATCCCGACGTTGAATCGCCACTGATCGCAGGGGCCCATCGCCAGAGCGCACCAGCCGCCTTTGCTCTCGATCTCGCGGTCGTATCCGGTGGTCGTGCCGCCGCTCTTGACAGCGCGCACGCCTTGTCCGATGCCGCCGAAGTAGGTGTTGAGGTTTTCGCCCTTGAAGACTTCGGCCTTGAGCGTCATCCACTCGTTAATGGGCTGCAGGGCGTCGAGGTTGACGGACCAGGAATCGAAGTCCCGGTTGTCGCCCGCGGCGGTCGTATCATACTCTTCCTTTCCGATGTGTCCCGAGAGGCCGACCGTGGTGGCGCCGGCCGGAAGCCAGGGGAAGGTCGCTCCCACGCGGCCCTGGAGGGTGGGGAAACCGGCGTCTTCCCCGGTTTCGGAGGTCGCTCCGGCCCCCAGGACGTCCCGGCCCACGGTGCGGGCGATCGCGCCCTGGAACTTCAGAGAGGTCTCACCGTTGAGCATGTGGTCCTTGGTCAGCCGGATCTGGGGACGCCGGTAGCCGATGTTGCCCGCATCCCAGAGCACCGTGTAGTTGAGGGTCGACGGATTCAGCGGGGAGATGACGTCCCAGGTCTGGCCGGCCAGCAGACTCAAGCCGCTGTCGGGCCAGGCCATCTGCAGATAGGCATGGCGCATCTGGATCTTGGGCTTGTTCTCGGCGGCGTAGTTCCCGTAGAAGTCGATCTCCACCTTGCCGCTCGTCTCCATACCGTTGTCCTTGGGACCGTTGATCAGGAAGCCGAGCCGTGTCTGGTTGGCCGTGAGATTGAATTCGTCGTCGTTCTTGCGCGTGTTCTCTCGGTCCGCCCAAACGATGTAGTTGCCCGACGTGGTGCGCGAGTTGTCGTAGGAGGCGTCGCCCTTGATGTACCCATAGAACTGGACGTCCAGTTTCGACCAGAGGGGTTTTTTCCCGTCGGCATTGGCCTGCAGCGCCTGCTTGATCTCAGGGCCCAGCGTATCGGTCAGTTGCTCGACTTGCTTCTCCAGCTTATCCACACGCTGCTTCAACTGCGCGTTCTCGTTGGCCAGATCCCCTTCGCCCCCAGCCCATCCGGGGACGCTCAGGACGGCGACGATGGTGACAATCGCCTGTACGGTCTTCCTTGACATGAAACACTCCCTTACTCTCAAACAATCCTTTGAGTCGCGCCACGCACGATGCGCCGGCGCGGATGTCAGCGTAGTCCTGATCGTGCTGTTGGTCGTGAGGTATCGCCCGGCATGCGTTGCCGCTATCCCCAACACAGAAAGAGTCGGTGGTTCGATAGGCGCATTATAGGGCCGAGTCGGATTCCGTCAAGAGAACTGCGCGGACTGCCATGGAAAAACAGATGGGACTGGAGGAGATCGGGTTGAGTGGTCACCCGCCAGGGCCGATTCGAATGGGCCGCGCGCGAGAACTCATCAGGCAAGGGCGGGGACGGGCGCACCCGACTTGTAGCGCCGGGGTGTTTGCCTTCTCGGCGATGGATACGGTTTGCGCTGCGTCGAAGGAACTACCTTTCGCTTGCGACCGAGGCGCAGCACGCCGTTTCGATCTGTCCGTCCTCATCGTCCGGAAGCTCGCTCAGCGTCCAGTATAGATCCACCGTGCGCATGGCTTCTACAAACTCGGTGTAGTCCACCGGTTTGACGATATAGCCGGCTACGCTAGAGCGAAAGCTCTCGACGATGTCCCGCTCCTCATTGGAGGTGGTCAGGACCACGACTGGGATGCGCTTCAACGACGGATCGGCCTTGACGATCTTGAGGAACTCAATGCCGTTCATTTTGGGCATGTTCAGATCGAGCAGAATGACGCAGGGACGCTCGTTCTCGGGGTTCTCGAGATACGCCAGCGCTTCTTCTCCGTTCAGCGCATGGGCCAAAGGGTTCGTCAGGTTCAAGTCCTTGAAGGCGCGTCGCACGGTCATGGCATCGATCGTGTCGTCCTCAACAAGCAGCACTGGTTTGCCGTTGCGCATCGGCTGTTTCTCCTCGGGGTTTCGGAAGTGTGAAAAGGAACGTACATCCCTGGCCTGGTTCGGATTCCAGCCAGATACGTCCGCCGTAGGTTTCGACGATCCTCTTGACGAGTGAGAGTCCCACGCCTGTGCCTTCACCCTCGTCACGGGGCGACAGCGTTTGGAAGAGGCCGAACACCTTCTCGGCATATTTGGCTTCAATGCCGGGCCCGTTGTCCGTCACGCGGAACTCCCAGTGATCCGACCGCTCCGTGCAATGGACGTCGATCTGGCCCTGCGGTTTGTCCATGTACCTGATGGCGTTGCTCAGCAGATTCTGGAAGATCTGCAGGATTCTCGTGCGATCCGCCTGGATGACGGGAAGGTTCTCCTGGATAGAGATGTGGATATGGTCCGACGGCGCCAGCATGTCGACGACGACCCCGAGCAATTCGTTCAGGTTGATCGCCATGACATCGCCCTCGACTCGGCCGATTCGGGAGTACTGGAGGATGCCGTCGATCAGATCGTGCATGCAATCGACCCGATTGAGCAGCAACGCGAGTTGGTCTTTGCCCTCATTGTTGATCTGGGCGGCGCAATCGGTCGATATCCACTCGGCCAGCATCTTGACGCCACGCAACGGCGCCTTGAGGTCGTGCGAGACGACGTAGGCGAAGTTGTTCAACTCTTCATTGGCCTTGGCCAGTTCCCGATTCGTGTTTTCCAGTTCCGTCAGCAGCTTGATTTGTTCCTCGTCGGCCTGGACATGCTCGGTGACGTCACGAAAACTCCAGACACGGCCGACGATGTTGTCGCCGACCGACTGTGGCTTCGAGCATCGTTCGAAGATGCGACCGTCCTTGAGATGCAGAACATCAAAGCTCTTCTCGGCTGGATGGTCATAGAGATAGCGCACTTTGGAGAGGAATGTTTCCGGATCTTGAACCTGTTCGGACGCAACGGTCAGCACCTGGGCATCATCTCTGGATTCGAGAATGCTGTCGGGGAGTTTCCACAGAGTCCTGAACTTGGTGTTGTAGTCTTCAATGTGCCCCTTCCGATCCACAACGAGAATGCCGTCGGCGGTTGCCTCCAGCGTGGCGACCAGGAGCGAAACGGCGTGTTGAAGTTGCTCTTCCATCCGCTTGCGATCGCCTACTTCTTGCCGGAGTCTCGTGTTGATCGTTGCCAGTTCGGCTGAGTTGAGTTCGAGCGACCGTTCGACGAGTCTCTGTTCGGCGTCGCACGTATCGTATGTGGTGCTGATCGACTCCAGGAGGGGCTGCAATTCCTCTGGGAGACGCGCCTCGGGGCCAAGACAGGTCTCGATCTGACTTTGTAACAGTTCGTTCATCGTCTCAGCGGCTCGCTTTCGGGCTTCGGCGGGCTATTGAGTCGGGCTGTTGCGGCGCGGAACATGGCCGTCGGTTGCTCTATGCTGTCGCATATGAAATCTGAGCCTATCGACGATCTTTGATCCTGCACCTTTGTCCAACCTCCAAACCTGAGCCACTAACCGTCTAGTTCTCTTGCTCAGAACGTCATCGGCAGATCCTCCCATTCTTTCCACTTCCGGCTGGGCGAATCTGACTTCCTAATCCCGGCACCGGCCCTGGGATAGCACGGCCGAGTAGGCTGATCGTTTTGCTGCGGTGGCCCTTGGTTTCCTGTAAGTCGTATTATCCAAGGGTGTTATGGGTATGCTACGTGCGGCTGCCGTTTGCGACTACAGCATCGGGAAAGACATGCTATCTCCAGGGTAATTCCAGGAGGGCCGGGCAGGCCAGTCCGGCGCGTTTGTCTTTTGGGACCTACGTGGTCAGAATCGGTCGAGGGCGTCCTGGTAATGGCGCAGCAGGTATGATTTGTCGGGACCGCCCAGGTGGTCCCAGGGCAGGGGGTCCTCCGGCGCGAACTGTCGCTGGGCGGCCTCCTCGATCGTCAGGCCTGAGCCGGCGAAGGCGGCTTGCCATATCTCATAATCGAAGCACTCATGCCACAGATCAAAGCGGGCGCCTGCTCGCCAAGCCGCCTCAATGATGCCGCCGCATCGCCTGTCAGCTCGCCCGATGGCGGACTCCAAAAGGCTCTGGCGGATGTCATGGAATTTGAATCGCAGATACCGGGCACGCCGGCGATGTTTCTCCTCAAGGATTAGTTCCCGCGCCTGTTCGAAATAGTCGCGTGACATCTGTGGACACCACCCGAGCGGCGTGTGAGGTTTCGGAACGAACCAACTGACGGCGACGTTGAGTTGGGCGGTTCTGCCGTCGATGCCTTTGCGCAGTTTGGCCAGACGCTCCGCGAGGTCGACGATGGCAGTGACATCCTCAAGCGTTTCGCCGGGCAGACCCACCATGAAGTACAGCTTCAGCTTCTGCCACCCGGACCGATACGCGGATTCCACGGCCGCAAAGAGATCCTCGTCCTTCAACGGCTTGTTGACGATCTGACGCAACCGTTCACTGGCCGCTTCGACGGCGATCGTTAGCCCGCTCTTGCGCACGGAGGTGAAGTACTTGGGCAGCAGGTGCAATTGCTGATCGACGCGCAGGCTGGGCACAGACAATCCTACCCGCCGATCCTCGAAGTATCCCTGCAGTTTCGCGACGAGTTCCTCCAGTTGAGGGTAGTCTGCACTCGAGAGACTCAGCAGGCTCACGGTGTCGAATCCCGTGGCTTCCTGGGATTCCCTGGCAAGCTGAAACACGCGCTCGGCGCTGCGCGCGCGGATCGGGCGTCGGCAAAAACTCGCCTGGCAGAACCGACACCGACCTGGACAACCCCGCATGATCTCAATGCTGACGCGCTCGTGAACCGCCTCGGCAAACGGTACGATCGGTCGTGTCGGGACCGGCGCGTTCTCGAAATCGGTCACGACGGCGCTACTGAATCGCGTGGGCAGATCGTCCTCGGTCGCCACGAGGGTTCCCGACCGATCCCCGTTGCATCGGAGCTCGTAGAACTGGGGGACATACGCCCACTCGAACTGTCGAGCGGCCTGCAGCAAGATCTCTTTCCTGGTCCGCCCGGCTTGCTTGGCGGCTAGCAGGAGTTCCGTCAGTTCGACGACAGCCTCTTCGGCTTCGCCCAGAACGAACAGGTCGATGAAGTCGGCGATCGGTTCACAGCAATTGGCCATCCCGCCGCCGGCGATGATGAGGGGATCGTCCGGCTTGCGATCCGAACGCCGTATCGCAAGACCCGCCAGATCCAGCATGGTCAGGACGTTCGTGTAGCACAATTCGTTGCTCAGACTGAATCCGATCACGTCGAAGCCCGCCAGCGACGCCTTTGATTCGAGGCTGAACAGAGGCAAGCCTTTCTCGCGCAGGATCGCCTCGGCGTCCGTCCATGGGGTGAAGACGCGTTCGGCCGCGACGTTGTCCTTCGCGTTGAGGAGATGGTAGATCAGCGCCAGGCCCGTGTTGGACATGCCGACTTCGTAGACGTCGGGGAAGCACAGCGCGGCGGTCAGGTCGCACTGTGCGAGATCTTTCTTGATCTGGTTGACCTCACCTCCGATGTATCGGGCGGGCCGGCGCACGAACGGGAGAAACTCCGCTTCGACGCGTTCGGCCAATAGTTCTATCTTTCCATTTGTCATTGGGCTATTATACAGGACCTGACGTATTGGTGATAGATCAGGCGGCGTACTTCCCTCTGAAAAACGCATGGGGACTCTATGAACAAACGCATTCTCGGCGCCCTGGCGACGGGCGTCTTCTGTCTCATTCTGTTGGTCGTTTTGTACCGGGGCGTTACTACCCAACGCGCGGTCGAATTCGACAGTGGCTACCGCATGGTTATGGGGACGTTCTCTCGCGCGATCGTTCTGGCGCCGAGCGAACAGGCGGCGCAGCAGTGCGCCGAGGCGGCCCTAAATCAACAGCGGCGCATCGACGCGTTGATGAGCTATCACATTGGTGATTCGGGACTGAACAAGGTCAATCGCCAGGCTTTCAACGAGCCCGTGCAAGTTAGTGCCGAGACGTTCGAAGTTCTGGAACGGGCCAAGCACTTCAGCGAACTGTCCGACGGGGCGTTCGATATCACGATCGGCGCGCTGGGTGATTTGTGGCGCCGGGCGGGCGAAGCGGATGCGCCCCCGACCGAAGCGGAGATCGCGCAGGCTCGCAGTCGCGTGGGCTATGAGAAACTGTTGCTCGACCCGAACACGCGCACCGTTCGTTTCGCGGTCGAGGGGATGAAACTGGATCTGGGAGGGATCGCCAAGGGCTACGCGATCGACAGGTCGGTCGAGGTCATGAAGCAGCGCGGCGCCTTGGGCGGCATGATCGACATCGGCGGGGATGTGCTGTGTTTCGGCGCGCCGCGCCAGGGCAAGGACGGCTGGGTGGTCGGTCTCCAGGATCCGACCGTGGCGCCCGATGACATGGCGACCAACAAGCTCTTGCTCAAACTGAAAGTAACCGACGCCGCCGTTACGACGAGCGGCGACTACCGGCGGTTCATCGAGATTCAAGGCGAGAAGCAGAGCCATATCATGGATACAACCTCCGGCAAAGGCGCCGACAAACTCGTCAGTGTCACGATCATCGCTCCCGACGCCACCACGGCCGACGCCCTGGCGACCGCTGTCAGTGTCCTGGGCTTGGAGAAGGGCCTCGCGTTGATTGAACGCATCCCCGACACTGAAGCCATTCTCATCCCCAATCAGCAAAACCCCGAGCCCGTATTCAGCACCGGGGCGCGCGCATTTGTCCATTGACGTATGAGACGCGTACGATACACGGTTGCCACAAGCGGCGCCCGCCAGCAGAATGCTGCTATGGGCAGGGCACGAATCGACATTCCGAAAGAGAAGATCGCGGCATTTTGCCGGGCCAACGGCATTCGCCGTCTAGCCCTGTTCGGGTCGGTTCTGCGGGACGACTTCGGCCCCGACAGCGATGTGGATGTCCTCGTTGAGTTTGAGCCGGAGGCCCGTGTTGGTCTCCTACGTCTGGCTGGCTTCGAGATTGAGCTGGGCGAATTGCTCGGACGCAAGGTCGATCTGAACACGCCTGGTTTCCTCTCCGACTACTTCCGAGACGAGGTTCTGGCCGAAGCGGAGGTCCAGTATGACGCGGCGTGACGATTCAACGCGAATTCGCCATAGGCTGGACCACGCCCGCGAGGCCGTCGAAATGTTGGGCGATAGGTGACCGGAGGATCTGGAACAAAATCGAATGCCCCATCCCCTGTAGTCTCTGCCGTGTTTCTATGACTGGTATGTCCACTTTTTTCGGTCCTCAGGAAGTTCTCACGAACCCTCCGAAGCTCTCTCCGTAGACCGGACAGAGACGCAAGCAACCTTGACGAGTATCGCAGACCCGACATGACCAAAGAACCCTAGTGTAGCAGCCTGTTACCTGAGGGATGGTCTCCGGTGTCAGAAGGCGAACGTACGCCACGTACCGATCGCGTTATGAAGTCTGGCCGTGGGCACATCGCAATGGGCAGGAGACGGACGCATGTCTGAGGGAGTCTGTCCGTCCATGCGACGGCGTCCAGGGAAGCCCTGCAAGAGTGCATTGTGATCCAATGTCATTCAGTGAATCGAAAGGTACGGTGAAAGAACTGCGCCCGTGGCATGGGCCAAGACGGGCTCAAACGCAAGGAGACCCACGGAAAGGAGTATCGGAATGGCGGCGAAGAACACAGGATACAAAGGCTTTGACTACGGCGTTGTCACTGACCCACGTGGTGAGAGCACGGGGACGATATCTTGCTTCCCGAGTAACATCACGCGGTGCGTCGTCATAAGGCAACCAAAACCGGTGACATCAGGCGGATTCGTAAGCCCCAGCAAGACAACGTCATTTCACGATGACATCCTAGTCAAATGTACACGTGCGATCAATGCAGTGATTAGCGAAGTCATGGACGAAATCGACGAAGATGCGCCCTCGAAATCACTGCACATCTTGATCACAGACGATGGTCCAATGCTCGCTTGGCTGGACACGCACATCATTGACGATGACGGCCAGGGAGCAGAGGCGTCATGCCGGGGGAATTGAAGGGCGCTGAAGGGTGTCACGTCGTGGTTGTCAACACTGCCCCTGCTCCTGTTGACGTGGTGGCGCAATCCTTGAAGATCACAGCGTGACCACATGTCCATATACACCTTTCGTTTGCCCCTTGCCACGGCCGAAGGGCGCAGCTTAGACACGCATCATCGGAGTCCGCCATGCCGCGACCACTGGGATGGTGCCCGCAGGAGATGGTGACACTGTAGTTACGTAGGTGACCGTTCCGACTGGCGGGTCTTGCGCCTTGTTGGCGGCGCAGCGGATCCGCTGATCGGTACTAGGGCGATCTCATGCCTTGGCGGCGGCTTGCTTGGCCTTGGGTTCGCGTGGGGGCGGGGCGGATTTGCCGCGGTAGACGATGACGCCGGTGGGGCACTTGTTCAGGGCCGCCTCGTTCTCGTCGCTGGGCGTGTAGCCGGCGAAGTCGATGCGGGCCAGATTGTCTGCGATCGCGAAGGCGTCGCTCTGCTTGGTGCAGAGCTTGCAGCCGATGCAGCCGACCTGACATGTCGCCCGCGTGCTCTTGCCATTCTCCTTGCTGCTGCACGCGACGGTCATCATGTTCTCCTGCCCGAAGGGAACCATCTCGATCAGCGAGCGGGGGCAGGCCTTGGCGCAGGCGGTGCAGCCGGTGCACTTGTCGTAGTCGACAGTCGCCAGACCATCGACGATGTGCAAAGCGTCGAACTGACACGCGCGGACGCAGTCGCCGAAACCCAGACAGCCAAACTTACAGGCCTGGGCGTTGGGCAGGGCGTTGGCGGCCGTGCAACTGGGGATGCCCTGATACTCGGCGTGATAGGTGCGGTTCTCGGTATGGGCGCGGCAATGGACGATGGGTCGTTGGGCCGGGCCCGACGCGCTGACCTGCAGGTTCAGGATCTCGGCGATCTGGGCCGAGACGTCGGCGCCGCCCGGCGAGCAGCGTCCGATCAGTTCCGGATTCTCCATCACACCTTTAGCGTATCCGCCGCAGCCGGCGAAACCGCAGGCGCCGCAGTCCAAGCTCGGCAGCGCCTCCTGGATCTGTAGGATCTTCGGATCGACCTCGACCTTGAGTTTCTCGTGGGCGATCAGCAGGACCACCGCGAAAACGCATCCCAGGGCCAGCATGACCAGGCCCGCCAGCCAGGCGCTGCTCAACAGTTGCACAACACTCGCTAAGATCATTATATGATTCCCGCAAATCCCATAAAGGCCAGCGACAGAATCCCGGCCGTAATCAACGTAATTGGCGCGCCCTGCAACGGTTCGGGGACATCGACCATCATGAGGTTCTCACGGATGCCCGCCATGATGCAGATCGCCATCGTAAAGCCGATGCCGCCCCCGACGCTGAGCACGACGGCTTCGAGCAGACTCTCGGTGCCCCAGAGGTTCAGGAACAAGCACAATCCTAGGATGGCGCAGTTGGTGGTGATCAAGGGCAGGAAGATCCCAAAGCTCTCATACAGCGGTGGGAAGAACTTCCGCAAGTACATCTCGACCAGTTGCACGGCGCTGGCGATGACGAGGATGAAGCAGACGTAGCGCGTCACTTCCAGGCCGAGCGGCATGAGGATCATGTGATCGATCAGCCAGGTCAGTGTCCCGCTGAGGGTCATGACGAACGTCACCGCCAGGCCCATGCCGAACGCCATGTCGATGCGGCCGGAGACGCCCAGGTACGGGCAGATGCCCAGGAACTTCGTCAGGACCAGGTTGTTGATCAGGACGACGGAGAGAAAACCCGTGATCAGAATATAGACGGTATCCATACTGAGACCTTCTAGCTGTGTTTCTTACTGATGATGTTGGCGGCTGCGAGCAGGAAGCCGAGCGTCAGGAACGCCCCGACGGGCATTGTCAGCGCGGCCCAGGGCACGAATGCATCCGGCATGACCCGGATGTCGAAGAACTTGCCCGTTCCGATCACTTCTCGCACGCCGGCCAGTACGCAGAGCGTTAGCGTAAACCCGATGCCCATGCCGAACGCGTCGATGATGCTGGTCAGCATCGGATTCTTGCTGGCGCAGGCCTCGGCGCGGCAGATGATGACGCAGTTAACGATGATCAGTGGGACATAAGGGCCCAGCGCCTCGCTCATGGCCGGTTGAAACGCTTTGAGCAGCAGGTCGGCGATGGTCACGAACGTCGAGATCGTCAGGGTGAACATCAGGATGCGCAGGTGCGGCTTGAGCAGGTTGCGCATCAGACTGACCATGATGTTGCTGCAAACCAGCACGAAGATCACGCAGCAGCCCATCGTCAGGGCGGGCTTGACCGCCGCGGTGACCGCCAGGGTGGGGCACATGCCCAGCAGCAGGCGGAAGACCGGGTTTTCACGCCACAGGCCCGCCAGCAGCGTCTTGGTGTAGTTGCTTGCCTGTCCGTCAGGATTCGTCGTCATGGTCAACCAGCCCCTTTTGCTGCATCTGTTCCTTGACTTGCGTGAGATAGTGACTCAGCGTCTCGATGACCGCGGTGCTGCTGACCGTCGCGCCGCTGATGGTGACAACGGTTCCAGGCTCGCCGCTATTGGAGATCACCAGCTCGCCGGCCGGGACGCCCTTGAACTGATTGCGAAAGCCATCTTCCTTGATGCGATCACCAAAGCCCGGGGTCTCGTTGCTGGCCAGGATAACGAACCCGGCCAGGCTCTGGAGATCCCCATTGACCGCCACGACCAATTCGATCTTGTCGGCAAAACCCGAACCGACCGCCGTGAAGATCCAGCCGACCGTCTCCCCGTTGTCGGTGGCTCGGTAGAGCTGCAATGCTTGCGGCTTGCCGCCACGCGCGACGATGTCGATCGTCTCATCGAGCGGCGTGAACTTCGTGGCGCTGGGCAGCAGGCCGCCGGCGAGCGTATTGAGCTTGGCCGTGGCGTTCCACGCGATCCGCGCCGACAGCGCCGCGTTTGTCACGGCGATCAACAGTCCGAAGAAGAACGAGGCGACGATGAGCAGCCAACTCTGTTCGAAGAAGTGCTTGATGCTACGCATTGGGCTTGCCTCCCGCCGGGATGCGTTTGCACAGCCGGTCGATCAGGGGTGTCACGGCGTTCATCAGAAGGACAGCGTACATGAACCCCTCGGGGTACTCGCCCAGCACGCGGATGACCATGGTGATGGCCCCGACGCCGATGCCGAAGAGCCACATGCCGCGGCGTGTCAGCGGGGCGGTCACCGGATCGGTCGCGATGAAGAACGCGCCGAACAGCAACGCGCCGCTGGTCAGATGAAAGAAGGGTTGAACGTACGCGTCGGAATCGATCAGATAGGCGATGCCGCCGAAGAGAAGGGCCGAGGAGAGCACCGCCAACGGGATATGAAAGTTGATCGTTCGTCTCCAGAGCAGATAGGCGGCGCCAAGCAGGATGGCGAGCGTGCTGGTTTCGCCCATGCAGCCGCCGACCTCGCCGGTTATGGTGGAGAGGAACTGTCGGCCGCTCAAGGTCTCCGCTTCGGCCTGCTGTTTGATGGCGATCTTGCTCCAGGCCAGCGGGGTGGCCTGTGTCCTCGTATCGGTGATGTCGTCCTGAGACATCGCTGGCATCGCGTCATTGATGGTAGCCGGAACGGCCCAGGTTGTCATGAGAACGCCGAACGAGGCGGTCAAGAACGCCCGGCCCACCATGGCGGGGTTGAACACGTTGGCGCCGAGCCCGCCGAAGACCATCTTGCCGATCACGATCGAGACCGACGCGCCGATGGCGGCCGCCCAGAGGGGCAGTCCCGGGGGCAAGGCCAGCGCCAGGATGATGCCCGTGACGACGGCGCTGTAGTCGCCCAGGGAATTGGGCTTCTTGCGGATCGCGTTGCAGAGCCATTCGGTCACGACGCACCAGGCGACGCAGACGCCGATCAGCAGCAGGGCGTAAACGCGGAAGAAGATCCCGGCCGCAAGGATCGCCGGCGTCAGGCCGATGGCGACATCGATCATGACGCGCCGCGTCGAAAGCGGCTTGCTGATGTGGGGGGCGAATGAAACGCTAATGTCTTTGAGCATAAATCAAACCCTTGTTATCCGTAGAGAGGGCGTCTCGTCTCGATCAGGCCGGCATCTGCTTTCGCTGTCGCGCCAGGAAGATCTTGCCGGTCTTGATGTACCCGGTCAGTTCAATGTTGGCCGGGCAGACATAGCTGCAGCAGCCGCACTCGATACACGCGCCGATGAAATGCCGCTCCGCCACGTCGAGCAGGTTGCTCTTGACGGCGTGGGCGATAGACGTCGGATTGAGGTTCTCGGGGCATACTTCCAGGCAGCGACCGCACCGAATGCAGGCGGTCTGGCGCCGCTCGAACTTGGCCTGACCGATCTGTTCCTTGGTCAGTACGGTGATGGCGCCGCTGGTCTTCGTAATGGGCGTATTCAGGTCGGCAATCGCCTGTCCCATCATGGGCCCGCCCATCACCACCTTGGCGCTCTTCGTGGTGACCCCGCCGCAGAAATCGATCAAGGTCTGGACCGGCGTGCCGATGGCGACATAGTAGTTGCCCGGGTTGGCGATCGCTTCGCCCGTGACGGTCACCACGCGATGCGTCAGCGGCTGATTGTTGATGACCGCTTCGGCCAGCGCCGCGGCGGTCGCGACATTGAGCACGACCACACCGATCATGGGAGGAATCCCACCGGTGGGGACGTGCTCGCCCATTACGGCGTTGATCAACTGCCGTTCGCCGCCCTGAGGATACTTCGTTTCCAGACGAACCACGTTCATGGCGCCGCCGAGCCCCAGTTTCTGGATCGCGGCGGTCATGGTCTCGATCGCCTTGGGCTTGTTGTCCTCGATACCGATGAAGACCTTGGACGCGCCGCAGGCGCGCTGGGCCAGTTCGATGCCCGTGATGACCTGGTCGGTCCATTCGAGCATGAGCCGGTAGTCACAGGTGATGTACGGTTCGCACTCGCAGGCGTTGACCAGCAGCGTGTGTTTGGCCGGTTTGGCGTCGTGGTGGATCTTGACGCTCGTCGGGAACCCCGCGCCGCCCATGCCGACCAGGCCGGCTTCGCGGGCCGCGTCGCAGATCTGCTCGCGGTTGTATGTCTTGGGATCGAAGGCATCGGGTCGCTGGAAGGAGGGGGCCGCGGGCTGAACCTCCTCTTCGGCGACGATGGTCACGGCCGGGCTGCGGCCCAGCACCGGATGGGATTGCAGCGCGATCTCCTTGACCTTGCCCGCGATTGGGGCGTGCACGGGGGCGCAGACGAAGCCCTGACACTCACCGATCGGCTGGCCCGCCTCGACCATCGCGGCCTTGGCCACCGACGCCTGGCACGGCGCGCCGATGTGTTGGCTCAGGAAGATCGCCAATTCCTTGACCGGCGGCCCGGGCGCGATGGCTTTGTCTTCGGTCAGATGCTTGCTGTCGGGGGGATGCACTCCCCCGGTGAATGTGGACCGTCCTTGGGAATCAGTCGTCATAATGATGTATTCCGGATGCTACTGTCTTTTTGTGCGATCGCTTGATCGTCACGCTAACCAACAACATGAGCCCCACGGTCGAGACGGCCGCCAGCGCGAACGCAGCCGGCGTCTGATAGGCGGTTCGCAGATGGTCGCGGAGCAGGTGTCCGTACCCAGCCAGGGCCGCAATGAAGACGATGATGGGCAGCGCGAAGGCAATGAAGACCTTCCCGGCGATCGAAGGACCCCCCGAGCGGCCCAGTTGCTCATAGATCTTCTGACAATCGTGAGCGTGGCTGCAACCATCGCAGGACTTTGCTTGTACCATGGTTTCCACTACCAAACGATAAAAGGCACATTATAATGCGGAGGATCGATTTGACAATCAGAACTTTGTGGAATTCAGGGTCTGCATCATGGTTGGGCGCTTCGCTATCTTAACTGGAACGATCGCACTGCTGTTGTCGGCCGGTTGTGCCGTCAACCCCGTCACGGGCGACGAGGAACTCATGCTCTTCTCGCCGGAGAAGGACGTTGAGCTGGGTTAGCATTGATTTTTGCTCCTAAATTTATCATAGTTTGAAGGATTTTGGGAGTAATATTTGGATTATTATAACAAAGATAATGAAGAGGAGTACTTCCATTATCTGTTTTGGAATTAATTTCTGATCCTAAATTTATCATGGT
>JANQFY010000150.1 GCA_028277585.1 Sedimentisphaerales bacterium | reverse complement strand
AACAGGATCGCGAACGCGCTGAACTGGAACGCGTCGGTAATGACGCTCGCCCGCAACCCCCCCGAGGTGGTGTACAAGGTGGTGAACCCTACCATCAGAATGAGCGAAGCCCAGAGTGGCAAGCGGAAGATGTCGCTGAGCACCAGGCTGCCCGCCTTGGCCATGACGGCGGCCAGGCCCGTACAAAGCCCGACCGAAATGACGCCGGCCAGGACGTGACAGCGCCGATTGTACTTCAGGCCGATCGCATCCCCGAGAGTGTGACAATCGCTCAGCGCCCGCAGGCGCGGCGCGACCCAGACACCGACCAGGATGTTCTGAACGGAATAGGCCAGGCCGATGAGCAGGAACAGATACCCACTGTTGAAACCCCGACCGACGAAGGCGATGGAGAATCCGGGACCTACATAGGTAGCGCAGAGGCTACCGAAGATCAGAGCCAGAGGCAGGGCTCGGCGGGCCAGGGAGAACTCCGCGTACTCGCGAACGGCGCGGGCGCGTACCGCCACAAACGTGAGAACCACCACGTAGCTCGCAACGAGCGCCACCGACAAAACCGTATGCACCGTTCCGTTCCCTTACCGTCCGCCACCTCCCGCTCGGCGTGTTGAAGCGGGTCTACAGACGCATGCTCTCGGTCTATTCACGCCCTTCCTGAAACATCTCCTCTTCCAGTTCGCTGATGACCGCATTCAATTCCGATTCCGTGCGAATCCACCCGACCTCCGGATCCACCAGAAACGTGCGGTACCACTGAATCAGATTCTTGGCGAAGTCGGCATCCTTGCAGTAGATGCCAAACGAAATCTCCCCAGCGTGCGATCCCCTCTTGCGCGGGATCTGCGGGAAGGCCAACAACACCGCCTTGCGCGACAGCATGAACTCGATATCCGAGACCTTGCTGTTGTAGATCCGCAGGCGGCCCGATTCGATCGCCTCGGGATACTTGCGAAACAGATGGCGCGCGGCGTTGGAGAATCCCGGCACACTGAGGTTCATCGCGCGATGGACCCGCACGTCGGGGTACTCTTCAATGATCGTATACAGTTGGCTGAGGTAGTCGTCCATGGGCTGGCGTTCGCCCTCGAACAACATACAGGTCCAGAGTTCGCCCTGTCCGGTCGCGTCCAACTGGTCTTCGCACATCTGCTTGGCGACGCTGTACGTCTCGCGGCGACTGCCCAGCACGCGCAGTTGACGCTGCATCAGCACCTCGGCCCAGACAGGCATGTCCTTAGGCAACGCATCCGGGGGACAAACGCCCAGACGCGTCATCAGACGCAGGAACTGCTTGTGTTCGGACCCATAGAACCGCCGGCCGACCACGCTGCCGACATTGCCATTGCATTCGAGTCCATACTTCTTGTGGTAACCGAACGAGAGCCGGTGCACCTGGTAGCCCCGCTCGATCAGCTTCCGCTCGAACTCATCGATCAGAAAGACCGCCTGCTTCTCCGGCCCCTTGTCAACGGAAAGGTGTACATTCGGGCAAAGCACGATGGGCCGATCGCCCAACATGTTCACGAGGGCACCGAATTCTTCAGCGGCCTCCTCTACTTCCTCGCGCGCATCATACCGCTCGATACAAACGAAAATGACCAGGACGTCCTTGAATACCTGCCGCGGCTGAGGCGGCGAAATCGTCGCGGGATCGATCCGATTACTGGGTTTCTTGTCCTCGAAATAGCATGAGGAACACTGATAGCTGTCGATGATCATACGTTACGTCAATTCCATTTCAGCCCGGTGGCTAGAGGTTCGCGTGCTTGCGGTTTCGAGTGCGCGTTGACGCCTTCGCCTTCTTCTGACGGGACACGATGGCGGCGTCAACGCGGGAGATAAAAAGCCCCACGTCGGGCACCACTGCCTTCTCGCCAAAACCGGCGCTGTTCATCAGACGCACGACGTCCGTCGCCTCCCAGAATTCCTCCGAGTTCTTGATGCTCTGCGCCTCGTCTCGGGTCAGCGACTTGAGGAAGCCGGGCAGGCATCCGTCCCGCAGCGCCACCGCGTAGTCCGCCAGCAATTCCTGGATTTCTCGATTCATGTTGGCCATAGCAAAACGCTCCCATAAGAAGACGCTCAGTCTTCTTCCGTATAGTCCTTCAGCATCCCTCGTAATTTCAGAATCGTGCGGTACTCCAGCATCTTGACGGCCCCCACCGTCGTCTTGAGCTGGTTGGCGATGGCCCGGTTCGACATGCCCTGCATCCACATCTCGATCGCCTTGCGCTCCCGCGCCTTGAGCTTGCCGAGCATGCGATGCAACAGTTGCTTCAGTTCGGTCTGCTCGGTCAACTCGCACAGGCCCAACTCCGGCGCCACCAAGTTCTCCAAATCCGCCTGCGATAACGACAAGTTTCGATTCATCCGTCGATAGACCTCGCGGAGCCGCTTGCGCATGTAGTACAGATACACCGTGCGCAGCAGGTGCCGCTCGTTGGCGATATCACGCAGTCGACTCGGGTCCTCCCAGATGTCCGCGTAGACATCTTCGAGTACGTCTTCACACTCCACCTCATTGCCGAGATAGCGATACAAGTGTCGGATGAAGATGTTGAACGTCGCTCTAACAAAAGGCTCCATGGCCCGGCGACGCAACTCGGCATCGGGAGACGTCAGTCCTTTCAGAGCATTACGCAGCCGCTTATCCATATCCGGTTACTTCGTTCTCCATGTCACGATACTGGCCACCTTCCCGATTCGCCGGCCGTCCTCTCGGACCGTCCCGCGCACCGCCGCGGAAGGCGCAGGGCACGTCGCCCCGCAAACCCCCATTCTATCGGAGCCATATGAGAAACTCAACCGGTAAGCGATCATGCGTCCCCCCGCCCGCAGAAAACCTTGTCCCGGACACTACCTTTATCGGACGACGTACTGATTATGACGTTTGCAGGCATCAGTGGGCCTTCCCATGGCGTCGTCCGACCACTTCCGGCCCATCGAGCGCCGCCGCATAGATGTTCCAGGGCCCGCGTCGATCGTCTTGCCAAACCACGAGATTGCCACTGATGACTGGATTGATCTGATTGTACGGGTCGTCCGTGATCCGGAATACGCGATCGGTAACGAGGTTGTAACCATAAATGTCCCAGTCGCCGTGCCGATTGTCCTGCCAGACCACGAGATGCCCTTCGACATCAGGATGACGCTGCTGAGCACTGTGGGATGTCACGGGAAACTCGCTGACCTCATTCTGGTCGCCGATCTGGGCGACGTAGACATCCCAATTGCCCGAGAAGTTGTCTTCCCAGACCACGACGCTGTCATGGACAACTCCGGCTTGCTGGTCGCTCTCCACGGCCGCAACTGAGAAAAGCGCCGGGCGATCTCGCAGCCAGATATCCGCGGCCAACACGTCCCAGTCGCCGAAGTAATTGTCTTCCCAAGTCACCATATTGCGATAGATCGACGGTCCTGTCTGGTCGAAATCAAACGCCGCGATAGCGAACTCAAAGGGGTACTCCGGGTCGGTGATGTCAGCGCCCCATATGTCATAGTCCTGCCCGTTCGTGTCCTGCCAGACCACCACGTTGCCGTGAATGGCCGGCCGCTCCTCATCGTTGTTGGGAAGGCCCGACACGACGTACCCGACCGGTTCCTCGAAGTCGGTGAAGTCCGCCATGTGGATGTCCCAGTCAGCGCCCTCGGGACTCGTCACGAAGTTCTGCCAGACGACCCGCTGACCGTAGACGGCCGGATGCATCTGGTCGTCAGCGTCACCGATGGCGTTGATCAGCGGGAAATCCAAATCGTTGATATCAGCGACAAACACGTCGTAGTCGCCCAGTTCCGCCAGGTATTCGTGCCACACCACCATCGTCCCGTGGATATCGGGCGACTCCTGATCGTCCGGACCGGGCAGGATCGGCACCTCACGCCAGGGGCCCGCCTGGGCCGCCAAGGCGATGAGACTAGCGATTAGGATCGATATTCTCAGTTGTCTGCACATCGTCGTCTTCCTTCTTCGCCGGCGGCGGGCTCACCGTCTCCACGGGCGTATTGACGTTCACATCCACGCTTATGCTCGGCGTCGCCTGGGTGCCGTTCGAGACGGCCTCCATGCGTTTGAGCACCTGGGTCTTGGCCGCTCCGGTTGCCTGAGGAGCCGCCCCGGCCGTCGGGGCGGCTTGAGCCTCCTGAAGGCCGCTGGCCTGGACTTGCGGCGCTTGCCCGGCCGCTTCAGTCCCGGCCGACTCCATCTTGTCCAGCAGTTCGAGCAGAACTTCGGCCGCCTGGGCATTTCTCAGATCCTGACCAGCCTGCTCGAGCGGGCCGCGGGCGTATTCCGTCTCGCCAACGCCCAGCAGGTGGTAGCCGAGCAGAAGCTGGAGATCGGCGTCGAAACCGAACTTCTCCACCTTATCCAGGAGTTGCTCGATCTGCTCGAAGAGAACGTCGTCGTTGGCATAGAGTCCACGCGGGTAGAAGACGCCCTGCTCTTCGGGCGAGACCTTCTGCAATCCCTGACGGAGGACCTCAGCCGCCTCAGAATACTGTCCGTTGGCGAACAGAGCCTGCGAGTAGGCGAAGGGCAGGATGACATCTTCCGGCGCCATCTGCATCGCGGCCGCGAAGGCCGCCGCCGCCTCGGCGTAGCGCGCCGCCTCAAAACTGGTGACGCCTTCCTCGAACCGCAGGTCCGCCTGCGTCTGGGTCGCGGGCTCGACCGCTTTCTGCTGTTCAATTCGCTGCCGCACTTTCGCCAGCGTCTCAGCATCGATGCCATAGGGCAGGACATCCGAGCTGGTCGTAGTGCTTTCGTTTTGCGTGTAGTAGTTGTAGGTATAGTAGTTGTGCGACGTCGTCTCGACCTGACGCGGGACGGGGTAGTACCCATACCAGGTGTAAGGATGGTGACCATACCAGTAGTAGCGCGTGTAGGTGTAGTGTACGGGCCACCAACCTCCCAGGCTAACGAAGACGTACTTGCGATGGTAGTACGGATGGACCCAGTTGCAGCTCCAGTACGGCCCCCAATTGTAGTACACGGGGTAATGGTATCGCGGCCAGATGATACGGTGACAGAGCCGATGATGGTGATCGCGATACGTATGGACGTGCCGCGGGCTGTGTCGGACAAGATCCGGCCGGTCGTGGTAAACCACGTGCGGCCGACGTACGGGATAGGTCCGATGCACGCGCCCCGATCGGCGCGACGCGATGTGTGCGTGGGTGCGCCGCGTGTAGTCGCGCAGGCGCGGCGCCAGGGTCGGACGGCGGCGCAGTTCGGAACCAGCCACTCGAACATGCTCCCGCCTATCGCCGCCCCCGTTGCGAGACCGCACGATGATCGCTTCGGCCTTGCGCTCGCTGATCCGATCGCGGGTGGCCGCCCGGATTCGGTCGATGCCACTGCTTGAGGAACGGCTCGGTCTCGCCAGACGGGAAGACACGGGCTGTCGAGGTTCTCCCTGTGGGCCCCTCCCCGATCGAGCGCCCGCCCGACTGGACGCCGCTTCGCGCGAGGTCGAAGGCCCGCTGATCCCGGGTCGCCGCGTCGAGGGCGCCTCACGGCGTGCAGCGGAATTCGACTCTCTCTTCTTCACCAGACGCTGCACGAGAGAATCTCTCTGCCGAACGGCGCTGTCCCGCGTGCCCCGGGTGGACCGTTCGAC
>JANQFY010000127.1 GCA_028277585.1 Sedimentisphaerales bacterium | reverse complement strand
ATGACTGCGAAACGGCCGCCAAACGAACGGTCGCCTTCGCTAAGGCCATGCGCAAGGCCGACCCCAATCTCACCCTGATCGGCTGGGGCGACAGCGGTTGGGCCAAGCAGATGCTGGAAATCGCCGGCGAGCACCTTCAGTACATCGCCTTTCACCATATGTTCAACCCCGATCGAGGCTTGAACGATTCCCCGCTGCGCGGGGTCGAGTATCGCAAGGACCCGGCCTACACCTGGGATCGGCTGATGAACGCGGCCAACTACCATGATAACCGCATTAAGTGGATGCGGGAGAAGGTGGGCGATGACCCGACCCCCATGGCGCTGACCGAGTGTCACTTCGCCCTGCCCGGCCGCAATCGATGCGATGTGCTCTCGACCTGGGCGGCCGGCGTCGCCAACGCCCGCCTGTTGAACGTCCACGAGCGGCACGGTGACAAGCTCAAGATCGCCACACTGGCGGACTTCTGCGGCACGCGCTGGCAGGTCAACGCCGTCATGATTCCCGTGCCCCGCGGCAAGGCGTTCATGATGCCCGTCGCCCTGGTCATGAGCCTGTACCGCCACCATACGGGCGACAAGGCGATCGATATCACCAAGACGCCGGAAGGACTCGACATCACCGCCAGTCGACGGAAGGATCGCGTGTACCTCCACGTGATCAACACACGTCGGGAGCGGTCCGTCTCGAGCCAGATCGCCATCGCCGGGATGCAGATCCAGTCCGGCCGCGTATTCGAGCTGGCGGGCCATCCGGAATACGAAGTGATCCAGACACAACCTCACGAGGTGACGGTGAAGGAGAAGGCACTTCCCAAGGACGGCCGCTGGATCTTCCCGGCCGCCTCGGTCTCAGCCGTGGAATTGGACGTTCAAACCACCTGAGAGGAGTGATGCGTGATGGACGCACGGAACGCCAGTCGCCGCGATCTGCTCAAGGTAGCCGGACTCGGAACCGCCGCAGCCTTCGTGCCCGGGATTCGAGGTCGCGCCGACGAGCGGCAGGACAGACGATACGTGGACAAGGACTTCTTCATTCGACCGGAGGAATTGAGGCTTGGTTTCCACCACACTGGCGCGGAGCGTCGCTTGTCATATGGCAATTTCGAAGGATCGTTGGACTCCTGGCGGAAGGCGTGCCGCACGAAACTTGCAGAGTTGATCGGTTTTGCCGCCCCCACGCCGTGCCCAGCCGAACTCATGCGATCAATCACCCACGAAGGCGTCCGCATCGAGGCCTGGATCATGCGGATCAACGAGCAACTGTCCATCCCTGCCTACCTCGTGTCGCAGAATCGCGTCAACCGATGCGACCGGGCCGTCATGGCGATTCACGGACACGGTGAGGCCGAGGCCTGCGTGGGCAAGTACGAGGACTATCACCACCGATTCGCTCTGAAGCTGGCTCAGGCCGGTCACGTAGTGCTCTGCCCCGCCCTGCGCGGCTTCGGCGCCCTGGGCGACATGGCATTCGGCGACGATCGGTATTGTCTCGACTATTGGAAGTCCCGACGGAGCCGACAGTTCACGCTCATTTCCGATGCGTTCCTTTACGGGCAAACCGTGATCGGACAGACGATCGAAGACCTGCTGCGCTGGGAGATGTGGCTGGCCGCCCGCTACGAGGTCAAAGCTATCGACGTCGCGGGCATCTCCTATGGGGGCGACCTGGCCGTGACATATCCCGTTTTCAGCAGCAAGGTCGGGAAGATCTACGCCAGCGGCACGCTGGGTTCGTTCGAGGGCATCTTCTCGCGCTGCTACAACGCCCCAGCCCATGGCATCCCGGGCATTCTGAAATGGATGGATCGCAGCGACATCGCCGGGCTGAACGCCCCTCGGCTATTGCGGCTCCACTATGGACAGTTAGATACACCGGGACCGCGCAACAACTCGGCCTCGCACAACGAAACCGTCCAACCAGCTTTGGCGGAACTGCGCGGGATCTACAAAGCCCACGGCGCCGAGTCCCAAGTCACGATGTATGTGACGCCCAACTCAGGACACGAGATGGACATCAAGGACTTGTCGGCGTTCCTGGCCAGGTGATTCCGTGTCCTACGGCTCGTGGCGCGGCTCGACGCCCAATAGATGGCGAACGAAGAAATCCATCCGCCGTCGACTGGCGTACGGCGCCTCGCCCACACCATGACCGGCGCCGGGCACGATGAGGAAGTCGAAATCCTTGTCCGCCTTGATCAAGGCGTCGACCACCTGCATGGTGGAAGCCGGATCCACATTGCGGTCGAGTTCGCCAACGGTCAGCAGCAATTTGCCCTGCAGCTTGTGCGCCTGCGTGACATTCGACTGCTCCTCGTAGTGCGGCCCCAGGGGCCAGCCCATCCACAGCTCGTTCCACCAGATCTTATCCATCCGGTTATCATGGCACCCGCAATCGGCGACACCGACCTTGTAGAAATTCCCAAACGCCAGCAGAGCCCGCAGCGTGCTCTGCCCACCGGCCGAACCACCGTAGATGCCCACCCGCGTCAGGTCCATATAGGGATACTTCTCGGCCGCCGCCTGCATCCAGAGAATCCGATCGGGGAAGCCCGAATCGCCCAGGTTCTTCGCGCACACATCGTGAAACGCCTTGGAGCGATGGGACGTTCCCATGCCGTCCATCTGGACAACGATGAAGCCCAGTTGGGCGATAGCGTACTGTCGGGGCAACAGTCTGAACGACTTGGGTACGAACGCGGCGTGCGGGCCGGCGTAGATCTGCTCAATCACGGGGTACGCCCGAGTCGCATCGAAATCCATCGGGCGAATGATGATGCCGTAGATGTCTGTCTTGCCATCCCGACCTTTCGCAACGAACCGCTCGGGAGGACGCCACCCGGTCGCGAGCAGCGCGTCCCAGTCGGCCCGCTCCAGCTCGCAGATCAGTCGACCGGCCTCGGCGTCCCGCAACTCCGTCACCGGAGGTTGGTCGACGCGCGACCAGCGGTCGATCAGGTAACGACGATCAGGAGAGAACGTCACCTCGTGGGTGCCATCACCCTCGGTCAGCACGACCAAATCCGAACCGTCGAAGTTCACGCGGCACAGATGGCGATAGTACGGGTCCTGCCCTTCGCGTATGCCTCCGGCGTAGAACCAGACCTGTCGCTTCTCGGCGTCCACGCGCCCGACGCCGCGCACCACCCAGGGCCCCTTGGTGATCTGGTTCTTCACGCATCCGGTCTGGGCATCATAGAGATAGAGATGGTTCCAGCCATCCCGTTCCGACATCCAGATGATCTCATTCGTCTCGTCGAGATAGTGGCTGAACCGCTTGCCCGCATAGTCGATAAACGTCTCGCTCTGTTCATCCACGACAGCGCGAGGCTCACCCGTCTCGGCATCCACACTAACGATGCGCAGCACCTGATGACCGCGCTGATTGTAGAGAAAGCTGAACCGACTCGAATCGGGCGACCAGCGCAATCCCGAAATGCTCCAGGGATTCGGGAACAGTTCATCCGAAACCGCCGTGTGGCTCAAGTCCGTAACGTCGAACAGATGCGGCTTGGAAAGGGGAATCTCGTCGCCCGGCTTGCGGTAATCCAGCGTGTGCAACTTGGGCTGTAACTGATCGTCGGGCGACGACTCGATCAGGTGCACCTTCCGTTTGAACCCGTCGCGGGTCCGCAGAACGACGAGTTTCGTCGAATCGGGCGACCAGTAGAGACGGCCCGAATAGGCGTGATCGTCTGTGCCGTCGTCGGTCAGCGCCGTCTCTTCCTCAGTTTCGGCATGTCGCACGTAGAGATTGTGCTCTTTGATCGACGCGACCCATTTGCCATCAGGCGATTGCCCGGGAGGTTCCTTTCTCGATTCGTCTTCGCCCTGACCTTCCGTAGCGGCCTCGCGAATGATCTGCTCGTCGATCACGGCGTCCGCCGGCTCTTCCTCAGCCATGAACATCACCAGTCTCTCACCCTCCGTGTCGGTGATCAGCCAGAGGTGGCCCGCGAACGTGTGCTGACGGTGTTGCTTTCCCGGCGCCAGAGTCGCATAGCGCCTGCGCTGCTGCGGCGAGTTGACCCAATAGATCTCGACATCCTGCTTCGTGCGATTGATGAACGTGACGAACGTCTCTTCACCGTTCTGCCGACGGCGTCGACTCGACCAGCGAAAGGGTCGCAGCGAAGAGTTCGCTCGCTCGTCACGCGAAGCCTCTAGAACCTCGTACGACTCCAGGTCGCAGGTCCACCACTTGCCGTCGTAGCTGAGTGTCAATGACGAGCCGGATGCGTCGAAGACCAATCGATCGATCGCTAGTTTGTCACCTTGGATCTGCTGATCGGACACGCGTGACAGACCGGCCGCCAGTCGCTGGTGATCGAAGGCTGGGCCGCGCGTGCCGGCCTCGGCATCGACGAGCACAAACTCACGCCGCCCTTCCGCCAGATCATTGCGATACCAGAACCGCGTATTGCCCTCCAACCAACGTGCTTTCACGCGATCCTTGAACACCTTGTTGGCGGTGTTCTCGCGTAGTTTCATGGCCCGCTCGTAGTCGGACCGGCTACCCTGTGCGTAGCCTTCTCGGACAGCCAGAAGCGATACCAAGGTGACAATCGCGTTCATCACGGTTCTCAAACACGGGCAATGTCGCATACGTATCCCATTTCCTTTCACTCTATTCCTCGTGAATGCCCCTCCTCACCGATAGCGCCCTCAGTCCGCTTCCATGCGCGCTGACAACATATAGACCGCGAAGGAGGCTAGCCAGTGCTCGCCCTCGTATTGCCCACTCGCGACATGCGCGAGGGCATCGGCGGCGTGCCTCTGAGCAGCATCACACAGAACAGGCCGGGCTCGATCAATTCGAGGCAGACTCGACGCGATTCCCCACATGCACCAGGCCCGACTGAGGTTGAGCCCATCCAGATGGACGATCTTCGGATCGGTTCGATCCCCCACCACGGCCGGTTCCAGCAGATTTGCCGGGCCGCCTGCTCTCAGATCGGGTAGGAAGTCGTGCAACCAGCGGCGAAACGGCTTCGGCGCCATCACGCGACGCATCAGATCGGCTTCCATCAGACAGGGGGAGAAGAAGTCCGCCCCGCTTGGCTCCCAGGCGACGGGACCGTTTCGGTCCTGCTCGTAGTAGGCCAGACTGCGTGCGACGAGCAAGGCTTCGAGCGCGTCGTCACCAACGGCGCGGGCGTAATCCAGCGCGAAGGCGATCCCGAAAGCTGTATTGGGATGAACGCCCGTACGAATGGGATAGGTCTGCCTGGGGAGGAAATCCATGTAACGATCCGCCATCGCGCGGGCCAGTGGCGCCAGATTCGCGGACCACGTTTGACCATCCGGATCGTCCCAGCCGTGCAACTCCTCAGCAAGCTTCAGCAGCCAAGCCCACCCATAAGTGCGTTCGAACGATTTGCGATTCTCCTGATGGAGATAGGCAACTTCTGCTTCAATGTCCTGGGCGGTGAGATTGCGGTGCAGTGCCCGACGAATCTCCGGCCCCTCGGGCAGATCGGGAAACAGCCTCAGCACGCGCAGCAGCATCCAGTGTCCATGCACGGCCGAATGCCAGTCGAAGCACCCGTAGAAAGCCGGGTGCAACGTCGAGGGGGACTGGACCTCCCCACCGTCGTTCATCACATGATCCAGCTTGTTCGGATACTCTCTGCCTACGCAGTCCAGCGCCAACCGCGCGAAGCGCGACGCCTGAACCTGAGTGAATTGCATCCCGTCTGATTCGCTTCGCCCGTCGGAGACGCTGGCGGTGCGGCAACCCCAACCGACGAGCAGAAACAGGATCACGCTCGCCTGCGCGAAGTGGATGAGCATCCCCCAGCCGCCAATCGTTCGTCCTCCAGCCACACTTCCCGTCGTTGACCATCTCATCAAATCTGGTCCCTCACCCACGCTGCGGCACAATCTCCGGCTCGGACTCGCCAGCCGCCACCATGCGTTTCTTCAGGCGTCCCGCCAACTCGGCGCGAACGTCCTTCAAATTCGGGTCCGTCACGCGGTTGTCCCGCTCGTGAGGGTCCCTTTTCAGGTCGTAGAGCTTGTCCTCAGTGTACCGATCGCTGGCGGCATGTTTGCCACCGCTCTTGCCCAGCGCGCGAACGGAGTATTTCCATCGGTGCGTTCGAATGGTCCGGCCCACCTGGGACTCGCTGATCTGCGCGAAGACCTCCTCCGGCCAGTCGGGCGTATCTTTCGCCACCGCGTCCTGCAGAGGTCGGCCCTGCATCGTTCTGGGAGGTTCCACGCCGGCGGCGCGGAGCAGCGTGGGCGGCAGATCGATCAGACTTGCCAAACGATCCACCACGGCACCGCCCTGAAAGCCCGGACCCCGGATGATCATCGGCACGCGGATCGCGTTGTCGTGACAGGCACGTTTGTATTCGCCGTTGCGCGTGCGAAAATGGCAGGCATGATCCGAGGTGTAGACCACCAACGTGTTGTCCCTAAGGCCCTTCCGTTCGAGCCAGTCCATGATCCGGCCCACGTTTTGGTCCAGGCTCCAGCAACACCCCAGATAGTCGGGCATCTCCGGGCGCCAGTCCCCCTTCGTACCGGCCAGATCGCCCGGCACGCGGTAGTCGGCGAAGCGCTCCTTCGATCCCCGCGGTCCTTCGAAATGGCGATGGTCGTTTTGATGGTGCGGCTCGATATAGGAGACAAACAGAAAGAACGGCCGCGTGCTGTCACGCTGCTCAAGGTACTCCAGAGCCCAGTCGGTCTGGGCGTCGACCCGATAGCGATCCTTGGGGAACTCTCTCTTGGCGCCGCTTCCGTCGAACATGTGCCCATCGTAGCTGTGCGAGGTAAACTCGAGAATGTCGGACGCCAGCCAGAAATCGCGATACCCGCCCCGCCGTTCAGGTGGGATCGGCTCGGTGCGGTAGTTCACATCGCGACCCGGGATCCCATGCGTCGAGGCGAGGTGCCACTTGCCGATATACCCCACGTCGTATCCCACCTCGGACAATCGATGCGCAATGGTCGTCTCGTCCTGGGGCAAGGCGATTCCATTGCGGAAGCACCCTGTTTCGGTCGCGTACTTGCCCGTCTGCAAGCACGATCGGGCCGGGCCGCAGACAGGTTGGCAAGTGAAAGCGTTCTGAAACCGCACCCCCTGCTGAGCCAGTCGATCGAGGTTGGGCGTCAGGCCCTCGAACAGGGGAGAGCCATAGCAATCGATCGTATCCCATCGCTGCTGGTCGCTGAAGATGAAGAGGATATTGGGCTGTTGGCCCTTCGGCTGACCGGCGCAAGTCGACGCCCCGCCGACCACGGGCCAAGCCGCCGCTGTGCCGGCCATGCGGCTCAAGAATTGACGACGATCCAGATTGGCCATCTCCTGCCCCTTTCTATAGCTTGGTGCAATGTCAAGTGCGGGTATAGTACCACCTCCCGTCGGTAGGGACAAGCGGCCGATTCGCGCCTGCCAAGAGACTTTTCGCTTGTGATCGCCCGACCGCACTTCTAGTATGTGGACCACCAATAGGCGACCAAGCGGAGTCGCTTTGTTATGCTTACGATAGGACGGTCGATCCATGACGAACAGTACCCAGAGCAACGGATTCCCAGGCCCCGAGAGCAGCCGGATCATTGAGCAGTTCACCCAATACGTCGCGATGACGCCCCAGCCGTTCGTACTGGACCTGAGCCGTTGCGAGGGCATGTGGCTGACCACCGTGGACGGCCAGAGGATCTTCGACTGGGCGGGCTACTACGGCTCGAAGCTCCTGGGACACAACCACCCGGGTCTGCGCGAACCGGCCTATCTGGAGCGACTGGCTGTCGCGGCCAACAACAAGATCGCCAACCCCGACTTCCTGACCACCGAGTGTCTTGACTACTACCGCCTGCTCTATGAGATCGCCCCGCGTTGCATGGCGGGTGAAAGGCTGGAGGTCTACGTCGTCAACTCCGGCGCCGAGGCGGTCGAGAACATGATGAAGTACTTCATCAACCTGTACGACGCCCGAGCGACCGCGCGGGGTCAGGTTCCCGGCGTGCGGCGGTTCATCTACTTCGACCGCGCCTTTCACGGGCGAACCGTCTTCGCCCTGAACGTCACCCAACTCGATCACGACCCGGTAGTCACGCAGGACTTCAAGGGCTTCGTCCCGGGCAATATTCAGGTGCCCTTCCCCGCGGTGGACACCTCGCAATCCGAAGCTTGGAACGTTGAACGGCTCGAGCATATTCTGGCGATCATCGAGGACAGCTTCCAACGCTACCGGCACGAACTGGTCGGGGTCATTCTCGAGCCAATTCAAGGCGCCGGCGGACAACGGCTGGCGCTGCCTCAGTTCTATCGACGGCTCAGCGAGTTGACGCACGAATACGGCGTATTCCTGGGTATCGACGAGGTGCAGACCGCTGGCGGGCAAACCGGCGCGATGTTCGCGGTCGATCAGTTCGACCTGCCCTATCCCCCGCAAGCGATCGCGACGGCCAAGAAGTTCGCCAACGGCGTGATCTACATGCTCGAATCGGTGGGCAACCTGGGCGTTCTGGACTCCACCTGGGGCGGCACGCTGGCCGATATGGTCCGATTCGTGCAGGAGATGAAGATCGTTCGGGAGGAAGGGCTCATAGAGCAGGTCCCGGAGAAGACGGAGCGGTTGGTCGAGGGGCTCAACGCTCTTGTAGAGAAATACAGTGATCTAGTCTTCAACGTGCGCGGGCTGGGCCTCTACCAGGGCTTCACGCTCCGCAATCCGGCCAACCGGAACCGGCTCAAGTCACTCGCCCTGCGCAATGAGCACCTTCTCCTGCTCGGCGCCGGAACCCAGAGCGTCCGCTTCCGGCCCGTCCTGGATGTCACCATCGGCGACATCGATTTGATGCTGGAGAAGCTGGACCGCGTCCTGGCTGCCCTTTGACCGCCATTGGGTGTGGGATGGGCGGGCGGAATCTGCTATACTGATATCTGGACGTAGCATCCAAGATGTGGAGAACACGAGGGATCGAATGACGCTGCCGGAGGCGGAGAACAAGGACACGAGCGCGCGATGGAATTCCAGTGCACACACTGCGGCTGCAAACTGAAGGTCCCCGACAAGCACGGGGGCAAGAAGGGTCGCTGTCCCAAGTGCAAGGAATCGCTGGTCGTCCCCAACGCCAGTGTCGAGCCGGAACGAGCGCTGCACGACAAGAGACTCCTGGATCTGCCCGAACCGCCGAAGACCGACGAAAGCGACGCCGCCTACGAGAAACTACGCGGCGCCTTCGGCGGGCGCGTCATGGAGCCCGAAGAGATCCCGGAGCGCAAGTACCCCTGGATCATCGACATCTTCCTCTACCCGGCGAATCTCTCGGCCCTGACCATGGTCCTGATCTGCGTGGGC
>JANQFY010000053.1 GCA_028277585.1 Sedimentisphaerales bacterium | reverse complement strand
CATGGCCATCTTCATCGCGCGGGCCGCGATCAGAACCTCAGGGATATACACCTCGTTCTTCTTGAACGCCGCCCCGACCACGTCCATCCCCGCGATCAGACCCTCGTCCAGCACCTGCTTGGCCGCCATCCCCTCACCGATCGCCGCCTTGGTCACCTCCACCGCCGTCGCCTGGTCCCCTTTGATCACGGCATCCGCCAACGCTTTCAGATCTGCCATTTTGTCCACCTCAAATCTGTACTCGTTGTCATCTTTCTCCCTGCCCCTCCAAAGTATGTATTAGACCCCATCGCCGCACCCCGAACAAGCCAAAAAATGCCAAAAAAACCCGTCTAGCAATACTGAAAACCAGCTCCGATAAAGACCGCACCCGCCGCTCACCAGCACCAGCGCTCTCCGCATGGGCCACCTTTCGTACCCTCACGGCCGACCAAGCCTGTAAGAACTGGCTTCGTTTCGCATGCCTCGGTGAATCCGCAATAGCCTCTCCCTCCCACCTCCGGCCTCCCGTCTCCAGCCTTCCCTCAACCAAGTAGTGAACAGCGGCGCATGTCATCAACACTTGTGCCTCTGCGGAGTTCCAGCAGTTCAGTACTTATCATACCGAGCCCCCGTCATGGCATCAAGAAAGGCGGCCGGAATCGATATGGAGAATTCCCTGGTCGATAGGCTGCCGATTGTCGATAATGAAAGGAAGGATTTGCTGAGATATTGGATAGCGATAATGAGACGAGGATTCAGGAATGGGCATGCTGCCCCCGAAATCCACAGAACTGAATTGAGTTCATCTTCTGCAGGTCCATTAGGACCGCACTAGGGAATCTCGACCATGACATCGGACAGACCATCACGAAGCCGCACGCCTTTGGAGGACACAACCAACCTATACCTGGGAGTCACGAGACAGGCGCTGTATGTTGGTCTGGCCGTGGCTGGAGTGTTCGGTGCGTTCACTGTTTTCTCGGATTGGTCAAGTGGCTCGTTCGAGATAGAAACCTACCTTCAGGCGGTTCTGATCGCTGTTGTTGTCCTGCTGGGTTTCCTTTGGGCGAACGCAGGACTGACCGAGTTGCACATGGTGTCGTATTGGCTACGTGACGGGAAATACGCGCCACCGGGTGAATGGGTAGTCCGCAATGTCATCCTTGGCATCGGGGTGGCTATAGGAGCACTTGTAGGATTCACGTTCAGGATGGGAGTATTTGGAATCGCGTATACGCTCTATCTTATGTTGGATGTGTATTTCTGGGTTATTCGGCGTAGCGAGTTTCGAAAGAAGATCAAATCGCAGCGTTCGTTTTCTGAACCGCGGTTGAAGAGCCGGGAGAATCTAGTGGTTCAGGAGGCAATCTATGTCATGAAAGGTGTTGATGTTATCGAAAGCTTCTACATTGACAGGCCGCACATACTCAGGTGTTTCTGTCTGGCCTTGGCGTCGTTAGCCGTAATCACTCTGCATTATTGCACACTCCATCTCGATCTGCGCTGGAACACGGGAGCATTGTATGTTTCCTACATCGCACTCGTGTTGATTGGCGAAGTTGTGATTTGTCGCTGGAGGGTAGTTCGGGATAGATCGCTGCGCGGTATTCGAGAGACGCTCGAATCTGCCACTGATGAAGATTGATTGTTGTCTTCTTCGCAGAAGCGGTGGTAACGCACCAGCGCCGCGCTTTTCCCACCGGACTTGGCGCGCGATGGGTGTGAATGCGTGCGGGGCGCGGGGATGAGGCGTTGGGCCGCCCTGTGACATGGGTGACGGTGTGGTGCTGGGGAGAGATTGGTGGGGCGAGTCGCTGGGGGGAGAGATCAAAGATCAAGATTGCCGAATCGCCATGTCGGGGCGATGGTCTTTTCGATTCCACCGGCTGTTTGCAGGGGAGTCGCATACGGCATGGCTTGGGTTGCGATGGGCGGGGGGATCGGGGATAATGGCGCGATTGAGATCGGTTGCTCTGGATCGTGTGAATGAAAGGCTGGTCATGGATCGACGCGGGTTTCTGGGCGTTTGGGGTGCGGCGCTGGCTGGTCTGGCGACGCCGCTGCTGGGGCAGGTGACGAGCGGGCGGACGCGACGGCCCAATATCGTCTGGATCATGGCGGAGGACATCAGCACGGAACTGGCCTGCTACGGTCATCCGGCCGTCAAGACGCCGCACCTCGATCGCCTCGCGCGCCAGGGCGTGCGCTATACCCATGCGTTCTGCACGGCGCCCTCGTGTACGCCCTCGCGCAACGCCATGATGACAGGTGTCTACCAGACGCGAACGGATACGCAGGACCAGCGGCGCCGCGGGATCACGCTGCCGGCCGGGATGAAACCCATCACGCATCTCCTGCGCGAGGCGGGCTACTACACCGCGCTGGGGTGCGGCTACTCGGGCAAGACGGACCTGAACTTCAAGGCGCCGCCGCTGTTCGATGGCGACGACTGGCGGGGTCGGGAACGGAATCAGCCTTTCTTCGCCCAAATCACGCTCGGTGTCACGCACCGGCTGCCCAAGACCGGCTGGGCCCCGATTCGGGCGAAGTCGCAACACCCGGTCGACCCGCAGGATGTCGAATTGCCCCCGTATTTCCCCGACCATCCCGCCTGCCGCGAGGACTGGGCGATGTACCTCGACGCGATCGAGCACATGGACGGTCAGGTCGGGCAGATTCTCGCGCGCCTGGAGCGGAAAGGGATTGCGGACGACACCGTCGTGATCTTCATCGGCGACAACGGGCGTTGCCACCTGCGCGGCAAGTGCTGGCTCTACGAACCCGGAATCCATGTCCCGCTGATCGTGCGCTGGCCGGGTCGCCTGGCTGCGGGCGGCGTCAATGAGGACATGGTCAGCATGATCGACGTTTCCGCGACGGTCCTGGAAATCGCCGGCGCGAGACTCCCGGCGTATCTGGATGGGCATCCGATTCTGGGCCCGCACGCTCAGAAGCGCGACCATATCTTCGCTGCGCGTGACCTGATTGACGAGGTGATGGACCACATCCGTTGCGTACGCACCCGGCGGTTCAAGTATATTCGCAACTACACGCCGGAGAACGGCTATCGCGAGTGCCGCTATGTTCAGAACCACCGCCCCATGCTGTCCGTCATCAGGCGGCTGCACGAGCAGGGGAAGCTAACGAAGGCCCAGGAGTTGCTGCTCGCAACGACGAAGCCGCGCGAGGAACTCTACGATCTGCAAGCCGATCCCCACGAACTGAAGAACCTCGCGCGATCGCCTCAACACGAGAAGACACTCCAGCAGTTGCGCGCCTTGCTGGATGACTGGATCGCCGATACGGCCGACAAGGGGTTGGCTCAGATGGAGGAGACCGGCTGAGCAATCCGCCATCCCATCAGGATGAACTGCTTTCAGGGAAGCGGGGGAGCGTTTCGTCGATGTACGCCCAGGGGACGGCGCATTTGGTCCAGATCTGGCAGGTGGGCTTGACGTGCTGGGGTTCGTCGAGCGAGCCGGCCTTGATGAAGACGAGGTCGGGACACTTCTCGGCCCGGGTGAACAGCGGCGCGCCGCACTCGGGGCAGAACTGGCGGGTGATCTTCCGGCCGCTGTCGGCGATGGACGTGTAGCTCTTGACCTGGCCCGAGACGATCCGCAGCGTCGCGGCCGGCGTCAGGACGCCCACGGTGTAGGGCCCGCCGGTGGCGCGCTTGCAGTCGTCGCAGTGACAGTAGCTGGCCTCCCCAAGCGGGCCGGGGCATTCGTACCGCACCGCGCCGCAAAGACAGCCGCCCCGTAAGATCGTTTTCATGCGTTCTCCTTTCCCGCGACGAACCTTGCCCTGAAGAGCGATGCCGCTACGTCGCGCCAGCCATTATCGATCGTCATGGAGTCGTGTCAAGGGGCGGTGGGGCAAGCCGCCACCCTACAGGATAGGGCGAGGGAAACGCGTGCGGCGGGGCGGCCCATCAGGTACAATGGTTAGACAGATTGCCAAGGAGGTGTTGGAGTGTCAGGCGGAGAGAAGACAACCTGGTCATGTCCCCTGTGTTCGGGCTCGGTCAAGGTCGAGCGGGGCCAGTTCTCCAGGGCGATGGTGCCACATCTATTCGGCGTCCTCGGTCGCGTCGAGGCGTGCAAGGTCTCGCTGGATGGCGGCCGGGTCGTTTTCGTCTGTGGCGCGGATCACGGCGCGGGGCGTTGGAACGTGCTGGCTCTGTTTCGCTCGGGAGAGTTGGAAGTCGACCACGCCGGGCGAAGGGTCCACTACCGTCTGCGCCCGGCGCGAATGATGCTGGCCTGGATGGCATTTGTCACGATATTCGGCGTACTGACGTCGTTCGCGATAGGTGGTCTCACCGGCGTGTTGATCTGGACGTGCATGTACTTGATTGTCTACACCATCACTGTGTTCTTCCATATCGATCGGTTCAGACGTTTCCTGCGCGAGGCGGTCATGTCGGCGCCGAAGCTGTCCGATTCCGAGGACGGTGGTGACCCGAGTCGTTCCCCGGGAGAGTCGTAGGGGGGCGGATGGCAGCGTCAAGCGAAACTCGGCGATGGGTGTGAACGCCCGTGAGACCGCGTGGGTTGAGAACCCACCCTATGGAACGGCGTTTGGGCTTTGCATGGGCGCGGCGGGGCGATAGAATCGGTGGGTGTGACGGCGTGGGTCGTGTGTGGTGACTGAGAGCCGGTGAGGTGGAGTGCAGGACTATGCGAAGACGTGACTTTCTAAGGAATGCCAGCCTGGGAGCGGTCGGATTGGCGTTGGGGCTGCCCCGTCTGTCGAGCGGCGCGTCGGGCCGGACGCAGGGTAAGCCCAATATCGTTCTGATCCTGGCTGACGACGTGGGCTGCGAACCGATCGGTGCCTATGGGGGGCAGCGCTGGCGGACGCCGCACATCGACGCTCTCGCACAGGGCGGTATGCGGTTCGACCACTGCTACAGCATGCCCGTGTGCCATCCGACGCGGATCTGCCTGACGACCGGGAAGTATCCCTTCCGACTCAATTCGTCCTGGGGCAGTTTTCCGAAAGCGGAGGAGCCCCACACCATCGCGCAGGTGCTCAAGCGGGCGGGCTACCGGACGGCCGTCGCGGGCAAGTGGCAACTGACGTTGATGAAGGACGATACCCAGCAGCCCGGGCGGATGGGCTTCGACGCGTGGAGCCTGTTCGGTTGGCACGAGGGGGCGCGGTACCACGACCCGATGATCTACGAGAACGGCCGTGTCCGGACTGACACGCAGGGCAAGTATGGGCCGGATCTGTATGTGGAGTTTCTTGAGAACTTCATTGAGCAGAGTCACGCGGCCGGCGAGCCGTTCTTCGCGTACTATTCGATGGCACTGGCGCACGATGTCACCGACGATCTGCCCACGCAGGTGCGTTACGTGCCGGGCAAGGATCGCTGGATGGATTACGGCGAGATGATCGAGAGTATGGACGCGATGGTGGGGCGGCTCATCGCCAAACTCGATCGACTGGGCCTGCGGGAGAACACCATCATCCTGTTCACCGGTGACAACGGCACAGCCCGACGCTCCAGGCTGCGCCACATCAAGGGTCGCAAGTACGAATTTGAGGATGTCCATTCGATTCGCAACGGCGAGCGCGTTCCGGGCGGTAAGGGCACGTTGCTGGACATCGGCACGAACGTGCCACTCATCGCCAACTGGCCCGGCAAGATCGCGGCCGGCAGCGTCGGGCGTGGTCTGGTCGATTTCAGCGATTGGCTACCGACCCTGGCGGAACTCGGCGGCGCTGACGTTGATCGTGACATCGACGGCACGAGCTTCGCTTCTGCGCTATTGGGCTCGCGCCCGCGTACGGCGCGGCGGTTCGCCTTTGCCGAGAGCCGGGGCGGCAAGGCCTTCGTGCGGACGCGGCGCTACAAGCTCTACACGACCGGCGCGTTCTACGACGTCCGAAACGATGCGATGGAGGAACACCCACTCGAAGACGTGACCGGCCGCGCCGCCCGGGCGCAGAAAGCCCTGGAAGCGGCGCTGTCTGAACTGACATACCCTGAGCAACGCTGAGTACACGACGGGACCGACCTTTCCGTTCGAACTGCTACCGTGCGAGCAGGACCTTGACCATCTCCTCGAGGTTGGCGAGTCGCTCGTGGACCTGGAGCAGGTTCACCGATTTGGCGCGGATGTAGAGGAAGACCGAACAGACGGTGGCGATGATGATCACGCCGGGCAGGACCGTTTCCAGGGCGACGATGACGGCGACCGTCTCGCGCATGTCCGGATCGGCGATGGCCTCGCGTACTTCGTACAGAAGAGCCTTGACGGTGACCATGTAGCAGCCCAGGATCACCAGCGAGGCGAGCCAGAAGAAGCCGGTCAGCAGCTTGGTGAAAATGAACCTGCGTTGTTCCCGTTTGATCATCGCCTGGATCGTCTGGATCTGCTGATCGGGAACCCTGCTCTGTTCGATTCCGTTAGCCTGCATGATCTTCGCGTGCATGTCGTTCATTGTGTTATGCCTCCATCTTCTTTCGCAGTTCCTGTTTGGCGTAATGGATGCGTGAGCGTACCGTGCCGAGACGGCAACCCACGATCCTGGCGATCTCCTGATAGTCCCTCCCTTCGAAGAAGCGCAGGACGATGGCTTCCTTCTGATCGGGCGAGAGCGTCGTCAGGACGTGATGCAGTTTGTCGATGTCCTCAAATGACAGATTGTCGTTGTCCTCGTCGAGCGGCTCCGATTTGTCGTACGATTCGACGAAGACGTAGCGGCTCTCGTCGCGCAACAGGCTGATGGCGCGATTGCGGGCCGTGCGATAGAGCCAGACCGAGAACGCCGACGCGTCACGCAGCGTGTTGATCTTGCGGTAGACGGTCAGCCAGACGTCCTGGAGCACGTCGTCGGCCCGGTCGGCGTCTTCGAGCAACCGGCGGATGTAATACAGCAGGCGCCCACTGTAGCGATCCACCAGTTGCATGAAGGCCTCGTCGTCCCCGAGTTGGGCCTGAATGACGGTGATGCGGTCATTTGTCTGCTGGTCTTTCCGCATAGCTCTATCATACGGACACCGCCGCGAAAGAAAAGTTCAACGCGTCGTTATCATTTTCGAGCGATTGAGGTCCGGAGGGCGGGTGACGCGGTGGTGTCAAGGCGATGCCAGAAACAGGAGAAGATGCTGGTGCGGTGCTGGATGTTCGGTCATAATACGCCGTGAGCCCGTGGGGTTCTTGGAAGGCGGCAACGAGACGAGGAATAGCGCCAGTGTGGCCGTGTGCCGGGAGTGCATGAAGGTGTGCGAATAAGAAGGAGAGAGTGCATGGCGAAAGCGGAAATCGACCGTCGCCAATTCCTTGTCATGACGGCGCTGTCGACGATTGGCGCCCCTCGGTCCGTTCGTTCTCTAGCCAAGGAGGGCCAGAGAGAAGCGCCTCCGGCCCGGTTCTTCTTCACGACGCAAGGCAAGACGGCGATGATGAACGCCGACGGCAGCGGCCTGCGTTACTTCGAGTTTGACCAGCCCAACCAGGTGACCTGGCAACCTTCGGCCTTCTTCTCCGATGGACGTCGGGTTCTGTTTCTGAGCATGGAAGCCCGGCGGGATGGTCCGGGCAAGCCTTTCGACGAATACTACCACAAGACGCCCACCCACATCTGGATTCACGATCTGGACAGTGGTGCATTGACCGAGATCGCCACCAAGGACCGGATCGCACCGTTCTATACGCCGCAAGTGTTGATCAAGGATGAGCGTCTCCTCGTGCAGGTGGTACGCAACAAGGTCGCCCAGACCATCAGCATGAATCTCGACGGATCGGACCGGCGGGAGTTCACCCGCCCCGGCGAAGGGATGCCTTATGGCATGAGTCTTAGCCCTGATGGCACACGGGTGGCGTATCATCTTGCCAGTCCCCAAGGCTACCAGATTTGGACGTGCAATATTGACGGAGGCGACCGCACCCTCGTCGTCGGTCATCCCGACCGCCTGTATTTCTGTCCCAAATGGTCTCCGGACGGCCAGTGGTTGGCGTTTCAGGATTGCCGGTTCCGACAGGATCCGGGGCACGACTGGTCGGATCTGGTCCTCTGTCGGCCGGACGGGTCGCAGCATCGCCTCTTGACCCGGAACCAGTCGCTGTGGTTCGGGGCGACCTACGGATATCCGGGCAATCGCAGCGGCGGCTCCAATGTCCCGGTCTGGACGCGGGATGGGCAGATCCTGTGCTCGCACCGGTTGCCCGGCTCCAGAGTCGCATGGGAGTATCAGACGAACCGCCCCGATGTGGACCACTTCAACCGGGACTACAAGCCCCACTTGGCGCGGGGCGGAACGGAGATATGCCGGATCGATCCGCGCGATGGCTCGGTCACCAAGATCACCCAGTCCGATCCGCCGACCTGGGATTTCCGGCAGAGCGAGTCGTCGGACGGCAAACTCATCGTCTTCTGCCGCGCCAATACCGGCCAGTCACCTGCGATCTGGGTGGCCGGCGCCGACGGGCAGAATCCTCGCTTGCTGACCAAGGGCCTGAACGACCAGGGCGCCGACCATCCGCGCTGGGTTCCTCAATCAACCGCCGCCGGCGGCGCCTAGAAGGGGGCGATGGGTCTGAAGGCCGGCGACGGGGGCCGCGACAGAGAACCTGTGAGGTGTGCGGCGTGCCGGGCGAGCGGGTTTCAGTCGATCCAGGGACGGGCCTGCTTGACGGCGAGCTTGCCTTCGGCGGTGATCTTGAACTCGATGTCCATAGCGAAGTCCTTGTCCCAGCGGTCGACCCCGTAGAGGGGCCGGAAATGCTGGCGGATCAGACCCATGATGTCGGCCAATTCGAAGACCTGTTCCTTGCCCAGGATCGGCTCGCCGTCGGGTACGAGGTTGGAGCGGCGCACGTACTGAATCTCGTAGCGTTCCAGGCCCGCCAGATCCGCGACCAGGAACTCGTCCGGGATGGAGGTCGCTTCGGGGTTGGTCACGAGGTCCTCGCCCACCTGGACGTTGACGTAGTAACCGCGCCAGTTGGCGTCGTAGATGTTCTTGGTGACACCGACCCCGTTGGCCAATTCGCCGTCATAGTTAGGATGGACCAGCACGCCCATCGCGGTCTGCTGGTGATCGATGCGGTGGAAGTCGCGCTCCTCGAAGGCGCGATAGGTCCAGAGGCTCGCCCAGACCTGCTTGATCGACTTGGCGATGTGTCCCTCATGAGGGTGGTGCGTGTACGAGTCGTAGAGCCCGGCACCGTTGAAGTCGGGCAAGTCCTCGTTATTGGTGCTGGATCGACAGCGCAGTGAGGTCCCGCTCTCGAAGGATTGATGCATCGCGTCCAGCGCGTCACGCATGGACTGGGGCATCGCGCTGTTGCGCAATCTCCGGCGGAAGGCGTCCAGCATCGCCAGGCGGGCCTGGGGGTCGGCCTGGAAGGTCGGGTCGGCGATCATGGCTTCGCTGACTTCGTAGAGCCCGTTGTGCCTCATGAACTCATCGTAGAAGTAGAATGGGACGGCGTAGCCGGTCGGGGCCATGCCGGCCGGGAGAAACTTGCCCAGCTCCGCGACGTTGGCGGCCTTGGCGCCGAAGGCATCGGAATCCTCGAAGCCGATGGCTCTGAGCGATGCGATCTCAAAGACGTTCAGGTTGCGGGGCGGGACCTGGATCTCGGTCGGGCGGATCGATTCGAAGAACGCGTTGACGTCCTCGAACGAGGCTTCTTCCAGCACGTACCCCTCGGGCTCGACGGCGAAGCGCACGTACTTACCGGCTAGCGCCGTCACGTCGGGCCGCGACGCGGCGTCGCGAATGAACGCGTTCGGCGTGTTGTTCTGCTTGGCTTTGAGATTGACGTGTGACAGCGGCGTCTGGGGAACCTCTGTGATGATGCCCGCGACGTGGCTCAGTGTGTTCGGCAGGGTTCGGAAGACCACGATGTCCCGTGCCGAAACGGTCTCGGGGCCCGTGACAATCTTCAGCCGTCCATACGACTCGCCCATCGTCAGGGGGCTGTAGCTGATATTCGCGTAGAGTTCTTCGGTTCCGATGACGGGCAGGGAGGACTGTTCGTAGAGGTCCTTCTCCGCTTCGAAGAGGGCCCGCTGCGTCTCGCCGGCTGCATGGTAGAACAGTTTCTTGGCCGCGAAGGGCATCCGGCTGGCGATCAGGTCGTAGCTCAACTGAACGAACGCGTGGCTGACGGTGTCGGTGGGCCAGAACTCCAGCGTGTAGATGCCCGGCGACGCGTCGTTCGGCTCGTAGTGGTCGTGGGCGATGATGCTGCCGGCCAGGTTCTTGCGCCCGTCAGAGAAGTAGGTCTCAGCGTCGAACGTCCAGAGATCGACCATCCAGCCCAGACAATCGGTGGCGAAGAAGTAGTGGTAGGGCTGGTTCTTGGTGTTCATGAAGTACAGCCGCGGCGTGGCGGTGTCAACCTGGCCGATGAGGAACTTCACCTCCCGGACCTGCATCGCGCCGGGGAAGTTGTTGCGCTCGGAGTAGAAATCGAAGGTCGCGCGATCCTCCAGGGTGAGCGTCCCGCAATCGGGCGAAAGGGACTGAGCACCGGCCGGATTCGGCGCGCCGTTCGCGAGGCACAAAGCCATCAAAAACAGAACTGACCGTGTTGTCGTGACCCGTTTCACCACCAGACTCCGACGTTTCTCTCGTTGACTTCGATCATAGGTGTTCAAGACCACCCCATGGGACCATTATAGCACACGGAACGGGGTTTTGTTCGAGCAGACTGGTGTTTTCGAGGCGGATCGGGCTGCTACGCTATTGGCGGGGCAGCCAGACGCTCGTGATGTACTCACAGCCGATCACTTTTTCCACCAGATCCAGGGGGAGGTAGTAGTAGTGATTGGAGGCTTCGAAGCCGATGCGCGGATCTCGCCGTGTCAGGGTGAAGAGCCGCTTGGCGTTCTCGATCTCGTCGGCGACGAGGGTTTCGATCTCTCGAATCCTCGCCTGGCGTTCGGAGTGGCCCAGCGCCGGGGCCAGCAGATCCTTGCGGGCCAGGACGAACCGGATCTGATTGGCGACGCTCTGAAAATGCAGACCGGCCGCCTCGGCGATGACGAGGTCTTCCTGGGCGTGCATGCGTTCGCGTTCTCCGACCGTCTTGCCCAACGCCTTTTCAAACAGGGCCAATCCCTCCTGCCAGCCGGCCGCGATCTTCTCGAACTGCTGCGCGAGGATCTCAGCCGGGTACACGCCGCCCCAGCCATCAACGTCGTCGTAAGGGAAGCCGACCATGGTCGAGCGGTATCCGGTCGGTTTGGGATAGAGCAGATTGGCCGGGCCGTACTGGGCCGGACCCCGATAGACAAACTGCCCGTGAAAGGGATACTCGCTGAAGGCACGACTGAACCGGGACCAGGCGGCGCGAATGTTGGGCGCGGCAGCGGGGCCGTATCGAGATTCGGCCAGTTGCGTCAGGGCTTCTTGCACTGAAGGTGCGGGCCGCTGCTGGAACAGGCTGACCAACTGCAGGTTGGGCGAGGGGAACCCGCCCACCGTCCAACTCAACATCTGCCCATCCACACCCGCGCTCGTCAGGTTGCTGCAGTGCTCGGCGACCAGATCCATAACGGGAATGTACGGCACCGCCGATAGTTCCCAGGAGCAATTCACCTGCATCTTGGCGATGGTCTTCAGGCCGCGCTTCTTGGCCAGCGCCCAGTGCCTCTGCGCCCGCGGGCCGGGCCCGATGGTCGACATGGAGTATTCACCCACGGCCGTCTTGACCCCGCCGCGAACGATGGGTTTGCCCCATTCACTC
>JANQFY010000007.1 GCA_028277585.1 Sedimentisphaerales bacterium | reverse complement strand
TCCTGGCTTTCGAAGATCACCGCCGGGCCCGTGTGCGTCAGCATCGAGGGCGCCACACCGGCGCTCTTGACCACCGAACCGTTCGGCGCAATGTTGCCGCGCAGGATCGCCAAGCCGCCCGTCTTGGAGTAGGCGTTATCGAGTGGGTGGATCACCTCGGGGTCCTGGATCGACGTCTGGGCGATATTCTCGCCCAGGGTCTTACCGGTGACCGTCGGGCAATCGAGGTTCAGCAAACCCGGAACCTTGCTCGTCTCGTTGAGGATCGCGGTGATTCCGCCGGCTGCGTCGACGTCCTCGATGTGAACGTCGCTGGAGGGCGAGACCTTGCAGATATTCGGGCACTTGGCCGAGATGGTGTTGATCCGATCCAGATCGTACTCGATCCCGGCCTCATTCGCGATCGCCAGCGTGTGCAAGACAGTGTTGGTCGAGCCGCCCATCGCCATGTCGAGGCACAGGGCATTGTCCATCGAATCGACGCTGATGATATCGAGCGGCTTGAGATCCTTCTCGATCAGCGTCACGATCTGCTTGCCGGCCGCCTTGTACAGCTCCTGACGCTTCGGATCGACCGCCAGGATCGTCCCGTTGCCGGGCAGGGCCATGCCGATCGCCTCGGACAGGCAGTTCATTGAGTTCGCGGTGAACATGCCGGAACAGCTTCCTTGAGTGGGGCAGCCGGTGCATTCGAGTTCGGTCAGTTCCTCTTCGGTGATCTTGCCCGCGTTGAACTGGGCGACGCCCTCGAAGATGCTGATCAGATCGACCGTCTTGCCGTCCTTGGTCTTGCCCGCCTTCATGGGCCCGCCGGAGACGAAGATCGTCGGGATGTTCAATCGCACCGCCGCCATCAGCATGCCGGGGATGATCTTGTCGCAGTTCGGGATGCAGATCAAGCCGTCGAAGCAGTGGGCCCGGCACATCGTCTCGACCGAGTCGGCGACGACTTCGCGGCTCGCCAGCGAGTACTTCATGCCCGTATGGCCCATGGCGATCCCGTCACAGACCGCGATCGTGTTGAACTCGAAGGGCAGTCCCCCGGCCTCGCGGACGGCGCCCTTGACCGTGCGGGCGACTTCATTGAGATGGACATGGCCCGGAACGACCTCGCAGAAGCTGTTCGCCACGCCGATGAACGGTTTCTTGATGTCCGCGTTGCTCAAGCCGCACGCATGAAGCAGACCCCGGTGGGGCGCCCGCTGAAAGCCTTTCTTGACGGTGTCACTTCTCATGGTCGTCTTCTCCAAAACAGTCGAAACCGAATGTCCGGGTCAAAACCATTAAGTGTAGTCCGAGAGGGCCGAAGAGGAAAGCAAAAACCGGCTGTTGTTGCCCGCAGGGGAGTGTGTTCCTACGCAACTGGGTTTGGGGAGCGGGGACGCTCACCCCACGGCCGGAAATGGCTGGAATGCATCCCGAGAAATTCGGTATGTTTCGTCACGCCAGCCAGGGACGCGGGCGATTCAGGTTCTCGGCGAGGATCTTGTTCGTGATCGCGACATCTTCGCGGACCTGGAAGTCGAACATGCCCAGGCAGATGAAGTCGGCGCCGCCCTCGAAGGCGTAGCGCAGGCCCTCGGCCGGGGGGATCGCGCCGGCCGCCAGGACCTTGAACGCGATCCAGGGGATCTTAACGGCCTTCATGAACTCGATCGTCCGCGCGCTGTCGTGATGGAACATGTTGTCGTGGTAGTGATCGTGGTGGGGCGAGTTCTTCTCGTACAGCTCGATGAAGCGCCAGTTCTCTTTCGGATGGGCCGACCAGTAGCGGTGGTGGTGGAGCGTCAGGAAGTAGAAATCCGGCTTGATCCCTTCCTTCTCGCAGAACATGATCGGCTCGAGCCGGTGCGATCCGATGCCGGCCGGAATCCCGTACTTCTTGATGATCTCGAAGGCCCGGATGATATTGCCCGGCTTGTCCTGATGGTACCAGATGTCGCTGGCGCCGCCCCAGACGTAGGCGGCCGCGGCGCCCAGTTCCAAATGTTCGACCAGCTTCCTTTCGAACTGATCGATATCCTTCGTAATGACGTCTGCGATCCACTTCATCCGCCCGCCCCATTCGGTCCAATAGCGCGACAGGCCGATCCGCGAGAAGTTGTGGCTCTTGAGCACCACCGAGTTGATGCCCATCTCCTCGCACAACTGCAGCGTCTTGAAGATCCGCTCGGGCGTGTTGTAGCGGCCCGCCAGCTCGTTCATGTAGAGCAGGTCCCGTGCGTGCATGTTCGGGCTGATCAGGTTGCTCCCGCAGATGATCCGACCGATCGTCAGATCGCCAATCTTCCCCGTCGGCACTTTCGGCCCGTCTTTCGCATCCGCCATCGAACACCTCCATCATCAGCACAACAGAACGGCGCCAACCACGTCCGTCCATTGTACACCACCCGCATCCAAAACGAAACCCCGAACGAGCAATCTCGGTTCCTGCCGCGACAATTCCGTAGTCCCGTTGGGTGTACACGGTACACCGACTCAACTAAGGCCCGTCCCTTGTTGCGCCTGGTTCAACTCCGAATCTCCTCATGAGCTGGTGCTCGGTGCCCTCGCGTATTGCCTCAATGAGTTCTCTATCCATGTATTCGTACTCGTCTGGGATATCGAGGGAATCGATGAATGGGAGTGTCTCCAGGTCGCGGAATGCTTCGAGTATTCTCGTTTTGTGTCGGTTCTCCATAACCAGGACCATATCGGCCCACAAGAGATCCTTGTGCGAGATCCTGTGCTTGCTCCTACTGTTCAGACCCGCGGAACGGACGTCAACTCTCTGGTCATTGGCATAGATGCGTTCGGCAGTCGGACTGCGCCATTGGTTTCGGCTACAGACGAAGAGTATGTGCGGTTTGCATGACATCATTCTAGCCCGCGAGTCTCCAGTTAGTCTTCTCCATTCCCTTGACCGGCTAATCTCTCGGCTTTGTAGACACGGACGTAGTCTCGTAGGGTACGCACCGCACACCGACTCACTTTGATCGCAGGTGTCGGTCGAAGAAGTCGGCGAACTGGCGGATATCCCAGAACATGGTGATCCAGCCGTGCTGTTTGTCGGGGCGGACGAGCAGCCTGACCTCGTGCCCCGCTTCGCGGGCCTTGGCCTGGAACCATTGGGATTGTTCCAGCGGGACCAGCGTATCGGCATCCCCATGAACGATCATGGTGGGGGGCAGCTTGGCGGTGATATGGTAGATCGGCGACAGCGCCCGGCCGATTTCTTGCCATCTGGCGGGGTCAGTCGCGTCCGGCCCGAAGGACTTGACAAAACTCTTGGGCGGGCCTCCATCGCCTGGGTTCTCGGTGGAAGCCCCCAGATTGAGAAGGTCGGTGACCGGGTAGAAGATTGCCACCGCCTGCACGCTGCTGCTCTGGCGGTCGATGGGGTCGTTGGCATCGGGCGGGCCCGAACCGCCACGCGTCGCGAGCATCAGGCTCAGATGTCCGCCGGCGCTGCCCCCGGTGGCGCCGATGCGATTGGGGTCGACGCCATACTCGGTCGCGTGGTGTCGGATGAAGCGCACCGCCCGATTCACATCCTCGACGATCTCCATCACCGTCGCCTTAGGCTGAGACAGGTGAGAGACCGCGAAGATGGTGTAGCCCCGCCGCAACAGCGGCGCCACCATCCAGGGCTGAAAGTCGCTGGGACTGGATCGCCAGCCGCCGCTGACCATCAGGGCAATCCCCACGCCGTTGGGCTGCTTCGGCCTAACGATATCGAAGGTAAGGTCACGCCCGTGTCGCTGGGTATACACAATGCCATCGGTCCGCTCGAATGACGGGTGAAAATACCACCACAGAGAGCCGGCCAAGACGCCGACCGCCACCGTCAATCCGAGCAATGCCAACAGAACCCACTTGATGATACGGCGAATCTTCATCTGCGTCCTCTCACTTGCCTGATGCACTGGCGCGGGATTGTCAGGTTTCGTAGCGTGTGCACTGCATACCGACTCACTGTCGTTTGGTGTTGTTGACGGCGCGGAACTGTGAAAAGAAGATACTCGCTTTCACGTCATGGTGTCGGCCTGTCTGTTCGAGCTCGTCTACCAGTGCCGTGAAGGGCTCTGAAACGCCATACTTGCTGACAAACGCAGCATAACTTTGAGACGAAGCGAGCAGGATATGGGCCAGTTGCGCCGCCGAGACGTTCAGAGCAATCTGCTCTTTTCCCTTGATCAGTTCCGTGTACGCCGGGCAATCGGAGAAGCTGATTTCGTGGTCATATTCGGCGTCGATGGCTTCCGGGTCGACGTCGAATTGGCGCAGTACGTCATCGACCAGAACCTGGAAATCGTAAGGGATGAGCAAAGCACCCGGGCGACAGACCCTCTGGAGTTCCTTCACGAGCAGGGCGGATTTGGCATAAACTAGCGATCCGGCAAAGGTCACAACATCCACGGACTGGTCCGGCACAGGCAAGGCTTCTCCCGCTCCTAGTCGGTAAGTGACATTCTCCCATGGCTGGGCTTCGCTCAGCATGTCCTCGCTTGGATCGATCCCGTAGACATGCGAGCAGTACTTCGCCAGCGCGATGGCGGAATAGCCTGTCCCGCAGCCTACGTCCAGTCCTGTGTCAAATCTTTCTTCGGCGGCCAGGGCACGTTCCAGAATCATCGCATGCAACGGCGGGCGATAAGAGGCATAGTGAAAGGCCGTCGCTCGGTTGTACTCTTCGCTCATGATGAGGTACTGTTCCTTTCGCATCCGTTCCGATCCATCGCCAAGCTCGCGCTTGACGCTGCCACCCGCCGAATGAGCGGTTGCCCCTGTTCACTCGCCGCCCATCCAGTTCCTGTACTTCTCGCATATGTCTTTCACATAGTCGTTTTCGGGGGAGTGTCGCAAGGCCCATTCAATGTACTTCCGACCTGAGTCAACCTGCCCCGAATGAAAACAGCACTGGGCGGCAGCGGCGCAAAGCGGACCCTTGGGCTCGTACCCCAGTCTATCTGCAGCAAGATAGCTACCCAGGGCGTCCTGAAACAATGAGAGTTCCCCATAGAGCCTCCCTATCTCAAGCATGTCTGCCGCCGTTGGATTCAGCGTCGCAGCCCTTCTCGCCATGAGCAACGCCTGGGCGCGACTTCCAGATTTGGCCGCTGCGATTCCCAGGTAGACATGCGCCGAGCAATTCTCAGGGTCTTGATCCAAGACACGTCTCCAGATGGTCTCGGCCTGTTCGTCTTTATCCTCCGTTAGGAGTTTGGCTAGCATCCCAAGGTACGTGACGCTGGAATTCAGTTCGACGCTGTGTTGGACTTCCTGGATTCCTTTCTCGCGTTCGCCAAGCCGCCACAACACATAGCCGTGCTGACGGTAGTACGGCGCCTCCTGCCGAAGGCCGAGTTCCCGGGCTTTGTTCAGAAGCTCCTGAGCTTCCCGGACATTATCGTTAACCAGCAATTCAAACTCAGCACACCACACGTACAGGTCGCCGACCTTGGATAGGCGTGGACTATTCGCCAGCATCTCGCGCAAGACGGCGTATGCTCCACGGAAGTCACCCTCCTCTCGCAGCGCGAAATACTCTTCGAAGCCTGAGTCGGATTCCTGCACCCTCGTGCCCTCTCTGCAAAGACGGTGGCGATTCGATCACTTGGTCGGTTTCTTGGGTTTGTAGACGCGGACGTAGTCGATTTCCATGCCGGCCGGGTAGTGGTCGGGGTTGGTGGGGCCGGAGCCGTTGACCCAGCCGCCGCCGATCTGCATGGAGAGGATGAAATAGAACGGCTGGTTGAAGGGCCATTGCTTTTCGCCCTTCTCCGGCACGCGCGGGTAGGTGTGCGTGGGCTTGCCGTTGACGGTGAAGACGATCCTGTCGGCGTCCCACTCGCAGCCGTAGGTGTTCCAGTCGTCGCGCTTGATCGGGGCGGTGCCGCTCTTCTTGGGCGTATTGGTCTTGTCGATCTTGATCGTGTATTCCGAGTGCACCGTCTGATAGACCTTGTGGTCGAAGTTCAAATGCTCCATCAGATCGATCTCGCCATTGGCGGGCCAGCCCTTCTCGGCGCCCAGCATCCAGAGCGCGGGCCAGGCGCCCTGGGCGCTCTTGAACCGCGCCCTGATCTGGACTTTGCCATACTTGTAGGCGAACTTGCCCCGGCTGGTCACGCCCGCCGTCAGGTAAGGGGCTGGGTCGTCGTCCTTCTTGTCGTTGACGATTCCGCGCAGGTGCAATACGCCATTGGTAATCTTCAGCAGACGCGGATCGTCCGACATCGTGTTCTTCCAGTCGGGCGTCCCCCGTTTGCACCGCGTCCACGTTTTGGCGTCCAGTTCGTTCTTCGTGAACTCGTCCCGCCAGACCAGCTCCCACTTCGACAGATCGACAGACTGCTGCGCTGCGCATGCGGCGCTACCCAGAATCCCAACCAGACACATCAGCGATAAAACGACGCTCTTCAGTTTGGTTTCCATGCTTTCTCCATCCAACGCAAAGACGAGGAGCTCCCGATCGCGCAGCGACTAGCAGGCACCCTCGATTGACTTGTCAGCACGTCACATTCTATCAACATTGGCTGACTCTGTCTTCTCTGGAGGTTTCCGTGCCACGAGTTTGTTCACAGGATGCGTGTGCCGAGCACTGCCCGGGTGTTCGTCTTCAAACACATAGCTTCGCTCCAATAGAGGCTCCCAATCTGAATAGAGTGAGAAGATCTCACCCTCATGAAACAAGCCCAGACAGTAATCCTTCAAATCATCCGGCGGGGGGATCGTGTCTGTGAACACGACAACGACGTTCAATCCGCCCGGATTGGTCTGAGTCTTGAAGAGGGGAATGAGCCGTTGCCATGACTCGCGTTCCAAGAGGTGAAGGCAACCGTGAGAGGCGATCAGATCGAACGGATGCGGAAACTGATAGTCACGTACATCGGTCACTTCGGTATGGACGTGGAGCCTCTTCTTCTGCGCCAGGGTCTCAAGCTTGCGGATCCCTGCGGCCGAAATGTCCACCGCCGTTACGTCGAAACCACACTCGGCCAGGAAGAGCGCGTTTCGCCCTTCGCCGCAACCCAGGTCCAGCGCTCTGGCGCCGGGCCGCAACTGTTTCGCGACATCGCGAATCTCCTGACTCGGCCCGCCGAACGTAGAAACGTCAATGTTCGTATACGTCTTTTCCCAAAACGGCTGTGTCGTCATTCGAGGCTGCCCCGCCATCGTTCCTCTGGTGCGTTTGGTTGGATATCTAAACGGCATGACAATCGTAGGCAACTATGCCGAAGTACTTGGCCATCCACTGCGCCTTGTGAGAGTATTTCTTCTTCTGCGTATCAGAAAGATCGGGTTCAATCACCTGGTCTATGCAGAACCCGTTCTTGATGATGGCGTTCACCACCGTCGAAAACATGGGCGTGGCGTGCGAGAGGGTGACCGTCGGATCCCATATGGTTGGAAAGGAGTAGAAGGATTCGCCCCGATAGGCGTCTCCAGGCGCTGCGCCGAGCCTGTCTTGTTTCTCTACGACGAATCTGAAAGGGTGCACGGTGGTCAGTACGAGTTGTCCGCCGGGAGGAAGCAGGGCGCGAATGTCGGCTATGGTGCCGGGGATATCTGTGGAATAGGTGAGTGCCTGGAACAGGAGTACCTTATCGAATTGCTGGCCCTGGAGTTCGGGGATATCACGCAGACGGGAAATGTCGCCTTGCGCAAATGCCAGGTGGGCCGGCTTCTCCCGGTGGTCCCAGTTTGAGATGAAGCTCTCGCTGATGTCAATGCCCAGCACATAGGCCGCCCCTTCATGGGCCAGTTGCAGGGCCTTGCGACCGCTGCCGCATGCCAGATCAAGGATGCGTTTTCCCTCAACGTTGCCGACCAATTGCCGCTGGATCGGGAATTCCACCAGGGTGTCCAGCGAATCCTCACGGGTTTGAAGGTCTTCGTATTTGTCAGCCAGCTTGTTCCAGTTCTTCATAGCCTCTTCTTTCCATGGAGAACATCAAGCATTGCCGACTCGCGGTAGCGCGTCCGGTGTACGTGCTTGTCCGCCGGTTTCTCCTGGCATTATCTCCAGCGTAAGGCAGTAGTCGGCGTAGCCGACCGACCGCCAGAATACAACCGCCGGCTCATTGGCCGTGAGTACCTCCACCGTCAATCGCTTATCAGAAGGCCAGATCTCTCTCCGGAGGATGCGGACAGCTTCTCGGCCGATTCCCTGGCGTCTGCGTCCTCGCTTCACGAACAGTTGTCGCAGGTAGATCTCTTCGGTGCCCTCTCTGTACAGCGCATATGCCGTCGGATCTGCATCGATGCTGAAAGCGACGGCCTTGTACTCGCCTTCAAGCCATCCCTTCATCCGCTCTCGGAGTTGCGGAATCGACATCGGATTCCTATGGCCTTCATCGCGAATGAGTTGATGATTCCATTCGGCAAGAAGATCCAGGTCTCTCTCTGTCCCGAATCGGTAGTTCATGTCGTTACGGGCTCGCTTCGAAGTGTTCGTCGTACCTGGGGATTTCGTTCACATTCTTGAACCAAGCAGCCCTGTACTCCCACCAAATGCTGCGCTCCGGACGCACGAGTGGATCGTCATCCAGGGAGCCTGCCGGAACGATGACCTGCTTGCCGCTTCGGGTCGGGTGCGGCAGCGGAGAGCCGCAGACTTGGCAGAAGCAAGTGGAGAAACTCTTTGCTTCCGGCAGATCGAATCGAACGACAACATCATCCCCTCGAGTCCACCTGAATTGCCCCGGAGGCACGAAAATGTTGGACATATAGGCACTACCTGCCGCTTTCCGGCAGCGAGGGCAATGGCAATTGTGAAATCCGGAAAAGGGTGGATGGATTTCGTAGGCAACTCTGCCACAAAGGCAACTCCCCCTTACTCCCTTGGACGCCATGGATCACCCCGACCTTTCTCTGGTACTGATCGTCATCCATTTCGAATCTGGGAACTCAAGATGCCTTTCCTATTCTCGGTCATGCTGCCCCTGGGCATCCCCCTTACCATGACGGCGAGGGGCTTCGATTGACTTGCCGACCATGATACCCGATCAGCGAGCATGCCGCACGCCATGCGTTCGTCCCATTCGTTCGAACCCATCGCCAAGCTGCCGCTTGACGCTGCCACGCGCCAGATCCGATGGAATATGGTGAACATGCGTGTGGTCCAAGTGTTCCTGACGGCAGGCCGCTACTTCCTGATGTTCTTGATCAGATCGATTATGCCGGCATACTTCAATCTCGGGTCGACATATTTCTCGAGCACGTAGAAAATGAAATAGTAGGATCGGGCTGAAGACCATATCAGTATCAACACGAGGCCAGCGACTTTCACTTCGGGGCAGTGGCAGACGATGCCGACCCCGGCTCCAATCACGATCGCCATAAACAGCAGGCCTTTGACGACTATAACGCGTTTCGATCTTATGTCTCGCATAGTCTTGGACGGTGCGCGCCGCACACCGGTTCCTTATGATTCCAGCAGGCACTTCTCGGAACTGCCAGGCTCCTCGTAGTACCGCGCCTCGATCAGGTTTCGTTCGGGGTCTCGGAAGTAGATCGAGGTGCCGCGGCCGTGGGCGCCCCAGCGGGGGACGGGGCCCTCCTCGATCTCCACGTTGTTGGTTTCGAGACGCTTGGTCAGTTCGTCCCACGCCTGTTTGCTCATCGCCAGGCAGAAATGGTTCAGGTTCGCACGGCCTTCCCCGGCCGGAGCGTTGTTCTGCCAGAGCGACTTGGGGAACAGGTCGATCACCGTATCGGCGTTCAGTCGCACCGAGGGGAACGGCACGCTTCCGGCGCGGTACTCCTCCAAACGCTCGGGCGCCAGCATCAGAACGTCCGTATAGAAAGCGATCATTCGCTCGTCGTCCGTTACGTTCAGAACGATGTGGTCCATGGAACATTCCATATGTACTCCCTTCGATATCTTCTCTGGTCGTTGGCCATCTGGCCTGCGTTCAAACCCATCGCCAAGTTACCGCTTGACGCTGCCACCCGCCATGCCCCTTTCAGCAAACTACTCTTCGACCGCGCTCTCTGTCTCCGCTTGCGGACTGCTCTCTACCCCTGCCAATGCGATCAACTTCCGGCTCAGGAATCGGTAGGAGAGGTAGACCAGGACTAGCAGGACCATGTCCACAATCGAATAGAGCAGGTCCAAGTCCAGGGCCACCGCAGCGTCTTCAAACGGTTGCATGAGTATCATCAGTCTGCTCCATGCCAGCAGCACCACGAGTGCGACGACATGCTTGATGGCCGTGGGCCCGAAGCGACGCAGGTTCAGCCAGGCGATAGCAACAACAAAGCCGCCCATGGCGAGGACCATGGCTTGCATGCACAACGTGAAGAGGCGATCCGGCTCCCTGAGGGCCGCGACAGCAGCGTAGAGACTCATGGAGATCCACATCAGGCCCATCAAGCCGAAGGCGACGGCCACGGTCTGGATGATTCGCTTCGTGACGGTGTGCTTGTTCATCTCATGCGTCCCCACCCGCATATCAGGGTTTCCCTGTGACCTCATCTAATCGGGCCGACTCTACGGTCTCTCGGCTGGTTCGGATGGCGGTGGCCAGGGTCTCGACGAAATTATCGAATCGGTCCTTGTCCTTGCCGGCGCGGGCGACGTCGAGCAGGGTAACGCCCGCGTCGTTCTGGAATCGAGAGAATTCCACTTTGCGGAATGTCGCAAGACACAGACAGACGCCGGCAATCGGTTGCACGGCGACGAGCACGACCAGGGCGTGGTTCACCGGTAGCTTGAACCCGGCTAGCAGAATCCCGACGAGCAGGGCCGAGATCAGGATGATCCACAAGCCGGCCGAGAAGTTCGAGTTCCGAATCCGAAGTCGGTGACAATCTGGCTGCAAGGACTTGAGCGGAATCGTGGCGTCGAAATCGCTCTTGGCGAATACTCTCCCACGGACCCGGATGCTGTCCGGGTAGAGCTCGAATTGACGCTTGCCAGTAAGTCGTGTCTCCGAGTACGTCGCGATTGAGTCCATGAATCTCCCTCTCTAGTCCAATGTGTACGCCGTTGCGCCAGGCGTATATCGCACGCCTCTTCTCCAAGGGCAACCGCACGTCACCAGTTCGCTGCGCTTATGCTATAGCGAGAGACAGCGGATTTCAATGAAAAACGATGTCACCCGAGAGAGAGCGCCTTCGTAGGGGCAATCCGTTGTGGTTGCCCTGGTTCGCATGCTGTCACGGCCGGAGAATTGCTGAAATCTCAGTCGAGCTTTGGTAGTATGGGTCTCAATGGTGTGAACGTGGCAAATCCTCAAACCGGTGGACTTGCAGGCAGTCAAAAGGCAGTTAGTGAATTCATAGGGAGTTGTTATGCATGTGATGAATCGAAGGTCCTTCATGGTTCGTTCCGCGGGTATGGCCGCTATGGCCGGTGGTCTGGGCGCCTCGCAGGTCTCGGCGCAGGAGGCGATGGCCCGGCCCGACCAGGTGCCCCTGGGGAAGACGGGCATCACGGTCTCACGCGTGGCCCAGGGGACGGGCATGGCCGGCGGGAATCGCCAGTCCAACCATTCGCGACTGGGTTTCGAAGGACTCGTGGGCCTGCTGCGTCACGGATACGAACGGGGCGTCACTTTCTTCGACATGGCGGATCTCTACGGGACGCACCTGTACATGCGTGAAGCCCTGCGCTCCATTCCGCGTGACAAGGTGTCGCTGCTGACCAAGGTCTGGTGGCGCTATGACGGGCGGGACGCCAAGTCGGTTTCTCCCGAGATACAGAAGCACTCGGCCCGCCTGGCGATAGAGCGTTATCGGCATGAACTCGCCACCGATTGTATCGACGTGGTTCTTCTGCACTGTCTGTACTCGAATACGTGGGACAAGGACCTGGCCGCGTATATGGAGGTGCTGGACAACGCCAAAGCCAAGGGGCAGATACGGGCGGTGGGGGTCTCGTGTCACAACCTCGACGCGCTGAAGACCGCCGCTGAGTGTCCCTGGGTGGATGTCGTCATGGCCCGCATCAATCCCAAGGGTGAGAAGATGGACGGCAAGCCCGAGGTCGTCATTCCCGTTCTCAAGCGGATGAAGGAGAACGGCAAGGCTGTCATCGGCATGAAGATCTACGGAGAGGGGCGCCTCGTGCACATGAAGGACGAGTGCATTCAGTTTGCTCAGAACCTGGGGCTCCTGGACGCCATGACAATCGGCGCCGAGAGCATCCCACAACTGGATGAGACCCTGAGAATCCTGGCCAAGCACCCGGCGGCGAAGGTCATGTAGCCGCCTACGGTGCGCGGTGCGGACTCTGGCGGGTTACCTCTTCTCGGGCTGCGGCCCAGAGCTGACGTGCGGCGCCAGTTTGTCCCACTCGTTCGACGCTACGCAATACAGGCAGAAGTCGCCGTGGTCATAGATCGAGCAGTCCATCGGGCCGCGCCTGTCCTCGTGTACGGTGGCTCCGACAAAGGGCGTCTTGGTTGGCCTTACCGGTCGGGTGAGCACCCACGTGATGCCGTCGGCGCCGTTCTTACCCATGAGCAGGCTGTCGCGCTCCCACTCGTTCTGCTCCAGCATGTCGATGCCAAGAAGCTTCAGCACGACCAGCAGGGGATGCACGGCGTACTGGAAGCCGCCGCGACGCTTCTCGCCCGGCATGAGCATGGGCCCCGATCCCATGCCGACGTACTTCGTTACGCCGGCCGCCTTCATGGCGTTCCAGATGTGCGGCAGGTGGTGTGTCTTGGGACGCGTCTTTCTGTCGTCGCCCAGCGCCGAGATCACGCCGTCGCAGCCGGCAAACGCCTCCCTCAACTTGTCCTCGTCATCCAGTTGCGTCTCGACCACCTTCGTCGTCGGCTTGACATCCTCGAACTTGTGCGGCGATCGCGTGACCACCACCGCCTCGACGCCAATCTCCTCGGCCCGGGCGAGGATTCCCCGCCCGTAGGTTCCGCTGGCGCCGATAATCGCCACCTTGCGGGGCTTGGCAGCGTTCGTACTTGTATCGTTCGCGTTCTGCATGGTTCTCCACCGTCTCATGTCCACGTCGCTGCGCGCATGTGGTTTCCACCATAATACACCGATCCGGGCGGTGCGCCCATGCGGAAAAGGGTTGCGTGGGGGCAGGGGGCACGCCTACAATCGGCCCCCTGGAGAAGGGGCGTATGTGATGCTTGGTTTGATGGGTTGGGATTCCTATGAGAAGCAGAGTGGCGATTTGTATCGGCTGGGTGGTTATCATGCTGTGCGGGCTGGTGCTGGTTCCGGGCTGTCAGAGCGTGGGCGACGAGCCTGCGGTCGCGGCGCCGTCTGAGGCAACACCGTCGGAGGAGACGCCGGTTATCAACGAGACGACCGCCGAAGATGCCGTAGAGCCCAAGACCTCCGAGACGTCGATCGAGCTGGCTCTGAGATTTGCCCCGGAGAGGACGACGCGCTTCAAGGTCACGACCCAGACGGACAGGAGGATCAAGTGGGAGGGGAGCACCGCCAAGAAGCCGGCGCAGTTCAAGGGGGGCAATACAGGGCGCACCGTCGAGTTGACTTTCGCCCAGCAGGTCGAGCGTGTGGACGCCGACGGTCGAGCGGTTCTGAAAATCACGATCGAGGGGCTGACCTATCAGGGTGTTTCGCAGGGGAGGGTTGCCCTGGATTTCGACAGCACGCGGCAGAAGGATCAAGACAGCGGGTTGGCCAGCTTGATCGGGCAAAGCTACAAGCTGGAGATCACCCCCAAAGGGGAAGTCCTTGCGTTGATCGACATGGAGCCGGCCCGACGCGCGACTGAAGGCGCTACGGCCGCCCACCGCACGGCCGAAAAACTGCTGTCCGACCAGGTCGTCAGGAAGCGCCATCAGATCGCTTGTCTCAGTGCGCGGGAGGCTGAAACGGCGAATCTCCAAGACAGTTGGAGCAAGGAAGTCCGCTTCGCGTTCGGCATGCTCGGCGCCAAAGTGTACGAACGGGTCTACACGTTGGAAAGCATCGAGAAGACCTCCGGCGGCGAGCAGGCGGTGGTTGTCATGAAGGCGATCCCCTCTGCCTCCGGGGCGAGCGCCGCCCACGAGGGCCCGGCGGCCAGCCCGCTCGTAAGCATGTTCGACAGCACCGAGCGCTACGAGGGGGAGCTTCGTTTCGATCTGGACGCGGGGCAGGTTGGCGAATACGCCGAGCGGCTGGAAACCGAGTGGGTCACCGCCGACCCGGCGGCGGTCCAGAGCGGCGATGCGAACCCGGCCGTGCTGCGTATGAGCGCGATCGAATCGTATCGATTGGAGCGCGTTGAGTAACGACCCGGCCCGAACGACGTCGAAAGGAACACAGTTGAGAACGCGAATCGTCATTCTAGTAGTGGCCCTGTCAATGCTGCTGGCCAGCTGCCATGCGCCGGGCCCGAAGGCCTCGCCGGCCGATCGCGTTCTGCTGACCGTCGACTTCGAGCCCGGCCGGACGCTCCGCTACAGGTTCGTTTCATATCGTGACATCATTCTGGATTGGGACCCGAACGCCGCCCCGGCCGGGAGCAAGGTTCAGGAGCTTTCCGATCGCGTCGAAATGGTCATCGCCTACACGCCGGAGGCGGTGGACCCGTATGGCGTCAGTACGATCCGCGCGACCTGTGAATCCGTGCAGATCAAACGCACCGGGCGGCCCAGCGGACGCGGCGCGCGCCGCGACGCGGTCAACAACGCGCAGGGCGAGACGTTCACGTTCAAGGTCGATCCGCGCGGCAAGATCGTTGACGCCTCGCAACTCGATGCGCTCATCAAGAAACTGGGTGCGGCCGCCTTCCGCTCGGGACCCGGCGGGCGCATCAAGGAGCCCGACCTGGTGGGCGATTTCATCGCTTGCCAGTGGTTCCTGTGGGATGCGGTCTCGAGCATCGAGCATCCGGCCACCGGTGTCGCGGTTGGGCAGAACTGGCGTTCGCAACTGTCGGTGCCCGCGCCAATGGTGATGCGCAAGGCCCGCGATGTCACGTACCGACTCGACGAGATCCGCCAGACGGATGCCGGGCGCCGCGCGATCATCGCCAGCACATTCTCCCTGGCCGAAAAAGCTCCCTCCGATTGGCCCATCCCCTACGCGGGTCGGTTCCAGATGAGCGGCACATTCGGCTTCCTCGGCGCTTACCGGGTTCTGGGGCTCGAAGGGGCGGGGCGCGAGCAGTTCGATATCGACGCCGGTCGTCTCGAAGCGGCCGAGCAGGAATACACCGTGAGGGTCAAGGCGTCGCTCCCGCCCATGGGCCTGCGCGCCAATCCTCACATCACCATCAAACAGACATTGACAATCGCGCGGCTGACGCCCTAGCGCCGGCCGAGGTAACGATCTGGAGGTCCGTACATCTTGGAACGTGAGAATCTGTGGGCGCCTTGGCGTATTCCCTATATCAAAGGTCTGGAAAAGAGCGAGGGCTGCTTCCTCTGTCACGATCTAGCGCATCCGGAAGCCGACGACGAGAATCTGCTCCTCTGGCGCACCGAGCACTGCCTGGTCGTACTGAACCGGTTCCCCTACAACAATGGGCATCTCCTGATCGCGCCGGCGCGGCACATCGCCGGTCTGGACGAGACTTCGGATGACGAGATGCTCGAACTGACCAAGCTGGTTCGTGAGGCGCAGAAAGCCCTGTCCATGACGATCAATCCCCATGGCTTCAACGTGGGGCTCAAC